>JBOGWD010000462.1:0-1240 GCA_050693275.1 Actinomycetota bacterium
GCCGGGGTGGGCCGCCTGCCGCCTGCTCCTCGGCCAGGGCGCGATTCCCCACGAAGTCGGCCTTCTTCAGGTTGACCAGGCGGTCCATGCCCAGCTCGAACGGCGAGTACTCCTGCTCGGCCGAGACAGCCCACCGCGAGCCGGTGTACTCCGCGTCGATGAGGATCAGGCCGGCCTCGACCCGGGCCACGTCCATGGCCCGCATCCCCACGGGGCGTAGCCCGTGGGGCTCGCCGGCCTCGAAGAGCGCGTCCCACACCTCGAGCGCGCGCTCGGCGGGGATCCACAGCTCGTAGCCGAGGTCACCGGTGTACCCGGTCCTGGTCACGTCGATCCCGACGCCGCCGATGGTGGCGGGCCGCCGCCGGTAGTAGCCGACCTCCGACCAATCCTCGCGCGCGGCGGCCTCGAGGAGCGCTCGCGACCGGGGGCCCTGGACGGCCAGGGCCGCGACCTCGTCGGTGACGTCCTCCACGGACACGTCGAGGCCGACCGCGTTCATCTCCAGCCACCGGAGGTTCGGCTCGGCCGCCGTCCACCGGTATGTGGTCTCGTCGAGCCGGCTGATCGTGCCGTCGTCGATGACCTTGCCCCGCTCGTCGCACCATGGCGTGTAAAAGATCTGCCCGACCGCGAGCCGGGTGGCGTCGCGGGTGATGATCCGGTCGACCAGCCCCCCCGCGCCGGGCCCCGACACGATGTACTTGAACAGAGGGGAGACGTCGATGGCCGCCACGGCCTCGCGGATCGCGTTGTACTCGATGTCGTGGAAGTCGGCGAACATCGAGGCCGCGTACGTGCCTTGCCAGTCCTCCCACGCCAGCTTCTGGTTGAGCGGCGCCGTCCGGGCGTGGAAGGGGCTCCCCGCGGTCATATTGAACCCCGCATCAAACTCGAGCCAGCGTCCGGCCGCTCCGGCCCGCCATGTCGCGGAGTTTACGCGGCCTACCTGCGGTGTCAAATCGCTCTGGCTCGCCGAGCGACTTGACCCACCGTTCAACGAAGCGGGATGATGGCCCACGGGAGGGCGATGAGGGACTTCGACGCCGTGGTGATCGGCGGCGGCCACAACGGGCTCGTGGCCGCGGCGTACCTGGGCAAGGCCGGGCTAAAGGTCCTGGTCCTGGAGCGGCGACACGTGCTCGGCGGCGCCGCGGTCACCGAGGAGCTCTTCCCGGGGTTCCGGTTCAGCGTGGCCTCGTACGTGGTCTCGCTCCTCCGGCCGGAGATCATCCGCGAG
>JBOGWD010000463.1:0-12460 GCA_050693275.1 Actinomycetota bacterium
CCGTCGAGCCGCTCGTGGGCGACGTGATCTCGGGCCCGTCGAGGATGTCATGGCTCAGCCTCGCCCTGCCCACCAGCCGCTGACCCTCGATGGTCATCCCGACGAAGCGATACCTCCCCTCGGGGAAGAGCCTCTTGAACTTCTTGAGAGGGAACTCGTCGAATGACGGCTCGCTGCTCTCTGAGAACAGCTCGGTCAGGCCGTAGTTCCTCAGCCTCGCTCCGGTGTTGACAGCGAGAATCCTCCGTCCGTTCGGGGCGGAGAGCGTCATCTTCCTCCAAGGCTCCCCGTCGAGGAAGACCTGGAGCCCAGCGTCACCGTCCGTCGCGTTGACCTCGACGATCATCGTTGCCTGGTCGAGACGGACGGCCTTCGATGCTGCCCTCGAGACAGGAACTGGACTCGAGCTGGCCGTGACGATGCCGAAGAGTGAGGCGAGCGCGGTCAGCCCTGCAAGCGTGGTCCGGGGATCCATGGCCATCTCCCACCTCCTCCTGCTCGTCCCTCTTTGTCGCCCGAACGATGAACCAGGACGGATGAGATGGACGTGAGTCGAGGATGAGATTGCTGTGAACAGCACCGATCCTCGGAAGTTCCGGTTCCGGTTCCTCGGCTTGGAGGCCTTGGCTAGGCCTTCTCCTTGTCTTTGACCTTCTTCTTGGCGTCCGACTCCGCGTCGTACTCGTCCTCCGTCTCGGTCTCCTCCACCTGACCGGTCTGCGTGTCGGTGAGGGTGATCACCGCCGCGACCTTCCACCGCTTCGGCATGGCTGTCCCTCCCTTCCGCCCTGACGTCAGGCTCCGAGCCTACGCCTGTCCCCACTTCAGCTCCATCCGCCGTCGGGTATCCTGAGCGTGTGAGGGTTCACGTGACGCCCGATGCCGAGGCGGTGGTGCGGAAGGTGGCCGCCTCGGGACGTGAGGAGCTGGTCATGGTCCTGGGGACCGGGTGCTGCGACTCGACCTCGCCGTTCCTGTACGACCGGTATTACCCTGGGCCCGACGTCGTCGAGGTCGGCCGGGTCGGGGACGTCCCGGTGTACGCGCACCGGTGGCTGGCCGACCTGTACCCCGAGGATGACGGCCTCGAGATCGACGTCGACGAGGACGCGGTCGGCGACTCGTTCTCGATCGAGAGCGAGTACGAGCGCCGGTTCACCCTGCACCTCGTCGAGGGGGCCGCGGCTTCCTAGCCGGCACGGCTCCCCGTTCCCCCTCCCCCACCACCGCCACCCCCGCTGAAGCCGCCCCCGCCGCCGCCGCCCGAGGACGAGCCCCCCCACCCGCTGGACCAGCCGACAGCCGAGGCCGCGGCCGGGGCGACGTAGGCCCGGCTGGAGGTGTTCCAGTGATGGTAGGCGGCGTACCCGTCCACGCCTCGAGGCCCGCCCGGCCACGGCTCGGGGATGTCCTCGGGCGGGAGGATCTCCCGCACCTGCTTCTCCACCCGGTCGGTCACGTCCAGGGCCACCGCGTCGACCAGGTAGCGCTCCCACACGATCACGGCCAGGGCCGGGGCCTCGTCGAACGTGGAGAAGTCCTCCAGGAACCGGCGGAACGCGGCCCACCGGGCCACCCGCTCCCGGAGCTTGTCGGGGAGACGGGCGGGCATGAGCCGTCCGGCCACGATCCGGCTCACCACGGCCACACCGACGAGCCACAGGGCCAGCGGCCCGACCAGTCCGTCGAGGAACGGGCCGCCCTCCTCGAACCCTACCGAGCGCCAGTACCCGTACACGGCCGCGCCGATCGTCCCCAGCGTGAGCGCCGTGCGCTCCCGTCGCGACCGCCCCTTCACCACCTGGGTGACGTAGCGCTTGGTGCGCTTCCCGGCCTTCTTCCACCAGTCGCTCAGCTCCGTGGCCCTCGAGCCCTTGTTCTTGATCGACTTCATCGACACCGGCCCGTCGCCGTCCCCGGCGAAGAGGAACTCCACGAACTCCCCGTCGAGGCCCTCCGGTCGCTTCAGGAGGCGGAGGCGGAAGTCTTCGGGGTCGGAGACCCGTCCCACCGCGGTCACCTCGATCACGCCGGTGCGGGCCAGGTGGAGCATCTGGGCCCGGTACGCGTTCTTCGGCTTGAGGCTCCCGCGGTGCGCCGACCACAGCATGGCCAGGTCGACCGGATGGATGTCCTCGGGTGGCTCCTGGAGGTACCGGGGCACACCCGGAACGCGATCGCGGCGGCGGGCCACCAGGACCATGCCCAGGGCGAACAGCGGGATCAGGACGAGCAGGACCTTCACCAACGCGGTCTCGAGTTCGTGCTGGCGTCGAAGGGCGTTGGCCTCGTCGGCCAGGCGCTGCTCCTCGGCCTGGATCCCGGCCAGGCCGGGGCCCGGCTCGATCGGCGCGAAGGGCACCGCTTCGACCGGGAACAGGACCGAGCCCTCCACGAACGTGAACGGCCGGAGATCGCGCACAGTGAGCTGGACGGTCTGCGGGTCCAGGATGCGGACCTGGCCGGCCAGGGGGCCGTGGCCCCACGCCCGGACCTCATCCCTCCGAAGCGGCCGGGTCCGCACCGATCCGCCCACGCCCCCGACCCCGCACGCGCCCGGGGGCCGGTCGACCCGCTGCCTGGCCGCCTCGGGGAGGTGCACCGTGATCCGCACCAGGTCGGACACCTTGTCGTGGCCCGTCCCCACGAACTTCCACAGGAGATGGGCGGCGTCCTCGTAGGCATCCACCGCGCACCGGGCCAGGTAGTGGATGCGGAACGTGCGCTCCTCGTCACGGGCGGAGAAGCTCCACGTGACGCTGACCCCGTCCACCGTCTGTTCCGGGACGGCCGGAACCGTCTGCCCATCCTCCGTGACGCCGAAGTCTTCGACGAGCTCGAACGGCCAGTCGACCGTGTAGGTGATGAAGGAGAAATCTCCCTCGAAGGCCCAGGTGCGCCGCTCGTCGAGCTCAAGGGTGCCGTCGGGGTGCACGGTGGCGTCGATCAGCACCCTCGGGAACCGGTAGTCCTTGCTCGCCGCGTCGAGCGCGGGCAGGGCGACCACCGCCAGGACCGCCATGGGGACGGCGATCGCCGCCGCCACCGCCACCACCACCCCCCTGGACATCCCGTCCAGCAGTGTAGGCGAAGGCGACCCGGCACCGTGCGATGATGCGGGACGTGCCCGAGCACGTCCCCTCGAGCGCCGGTCGCACCGTGGTCGTGGCGGCCACGATCCTGACGATGGCCGGGGGCTTCCTCCTGAAGGCTCCGTGCCTGGGCCCGTGGGACGACGGCCGCGAGTACAACCTCCTCTGCTACTCGGACGTAGCCGCCCTGTACGCGTCGGACGACCGGGACCGGGGCCTCGACGAGGACCGGGTCCCGTACATCGACGGCCAGAACGAGTACCCGGTGCTGACCGGGCTGACCATGTGGGTGGCGGCGGCGCCGGCCACCTCGTATCCCTCGTTCTTCGTGTGGACCGCGGTGCTGCTGACCGCCGCCGCGGCGGCCACGGCGTGGGCCCTGCACGGGATCGCCGGGCGCCGGGCCATGATGTTCGCGGTGGCGCCCACGCTGCTGATCTACGGCCTGGTGAACTGGGACCTGGTCGCGGTGGTCCTGGCCACGGTGGCCACGCTGGCCTACCTCCGGGATCGGGACGGCCCGGCCGGCGTGCTCCTCGGGCTGGGAGCGGCTGCCAAGCTGTACCCGGCCCTGCTGGTAATCCCGTTCGCGCTGGGGCGGCTGCGGCAGGGGCGAGGCCGGGACGCCCGGACTCTGGCCGGCGGGGCCGCGCTCACCTGGATCGCCGTCAACCTGCCCTTCGCCCTGTTCGGCTTCGACCACTGGTCGGAGTTCTTCCGCTTCAACTCGGCCCGGGGCGCCGACTGGGACAGCCTGTGGTTCATCGTGACCCGGCCATTCGGCTTCATCTGGGATGTCGGGGTGCTGAACCTCCTGTCGGGGGCCGCCTTCGTGGCGGTCTCGATCGTGCTGTGGCGGGCGGCCGCGGGACGGCCGGGATTCCGCGCGTGGACGTTCGGCTTCCCCCTGCTGGTCGCGTTCCTGATCACCAACAAGGTGTACTCGCCCCAGTACGGGTTGTGGCTCCTTCCCTGGTTCGCCGCGGCCCTCCCCAGCCTCCGGCTGTTCGTGGCCTTCGAGCTCGCCGACGTGGCCGTGTTCGTCACCCGCTTCCAGTTCTTCGCCAGGCTCACCGGCCAGGGTCCGGGCCTGCCGATCTGGGGGTTCGAGCTCGCCGTGCTGGTGCGGATGGCGGTGCTGATCGCGTGCCTGGTGGCCTGGGTCCGGGCCCAGTCGCGGGTGCCGGCCGCGGCGTCGGCGCTGGAGGCGGCGTGAAGACGGCGGAGCGCCGGGCCGCGGGTCCCGACGAGATGGGGCGCGAGGCCGAGCGCGCCCGGATCCGGGCCGGCCTCCGGTACTGCCTGTGGGTCTTCCTCGGCCTGCGGGTGGGGCTGTCGGTGGTGGCCCTGGCCGGGGTGGCCCTCCTCCCGTCGATCGACAACGCCGTGGGGCCGCCGGGGTGGCCGGCGTCGGAGGTCACCGCCGGATGGCACAACCTCGTCACGGCCTGGGAGCGGTTCGACGCCCTCTGGTACCTGCGGATCGCCACCGGCGGCTACGTCGACGGCGACGGCAGCGCCGTGTTCTTCCCCCTGTACCCCCTGCTGGTCCGGGGGCTGTCGCCGATCCTGGGAGGCCACCCGCTGGCCGCGGCGTTCCTCGTCTCCCACCTGGCCACGTTCGGCTCGATGGTGGCCCTGTACTTCCTCACCGCCGGCGAGCTCGACGAGCGGACGGCCCGGCGGACCGTCCTGTACCTCGCGGTGTTCCCCACGTCGTTCTTCCTGCTGGCGCCGTACTCCGAGTCGCTCTTCCTGCTGCTCGTGCTGGTCTCGGTGTGGGCGGCCCGGCGCGGCGTGTGGTGGGCGGCCGGCCTGGCCGGGGCTGGGGCGTCGGCGACCCGGAACCTCGGGGTGCTGCTGGTCCTCCCGCTGGCCGTCGAGGCCGTACACCAGTGGCGGGAGCGCGGCGGCTCCCGGGTCCTGGTCCGCGGGCTCCTGTGGTCGGCGGCGGCCGGGGCCGGAGCGCTGGCCTATCTCGCGTTCTGGCAGGGCGTGGCCGGCGACGCCCTGGCCCCGATCAACCAGCAGGCCAACTGGCAGCGGGAGGGGTCGTTTCCGGCCGCCACCCTGGTGTGGGGAACGGTCGAGGCCTTCCGGTTCATCGGCGTGTACCCGGGGGGCTACCACATGGTGGACTGGCTGATCGTGGTCCCGGCGGTGGCCGGCGCCGTCTGGGTGGCGTTCCGGACCAGGCCGGTCTTCGGCGTGTACACCTGGGCCAGCCTGGCCGCTCCGCTCGCCTACGTCTTCCTCCCCCGGCCGTTCATGTCGTTCCCCCGGTTCCTCCTGGCGGTCTTCCCGGTCCTGTGGCCGTGGGCCGTCCTGGGGATCCGGCGCCGAGGTGTCCACGAGGCCTTGGTGGCCGTCTCGGCGGGCCTCCTGGCCCTCCTCACCGTCCTCTTCGTGAACTGGTACTACGTCTTCTGACGGCCCCTCAAGGGCGTCGGCCGAGCGGCCGAAGCACCCAGGGAACCATGCGAGACGTCGACACCCTGCTCCGGGACCTGGCCGCACGGGAGGGCTCGGACCTTCACCTGAAGGTCGGGTCCCCTCCGCTCATGCGGTTCGACGGCGTCCTGGGCACGGTGGAGGGCGAGGAGCCCCTCCGGCCCGAGGAGACCGAGGCCATGGCTCACCACCTCATGCCGAAGGACCGGTGGGAGGACTTCCTCCGACGGAACGAGGCGGACCTAGCCTACGGCCTCCCGGGCGTGGCCCGGTTCCGGGTCAACGTGTTCCGCCAGCGAGGCTCGGTCAGCGTGGTCCTCCGGCTGGTCCGGGTGGGCAGCCCCTCGTTCGAGGACCTCGGGCTGCCCCCTGTGGTCCGCGAGCTCGCCGAGGAGCCCCGGGGCCTGATCCTGGTCACCGGTCCGACCGGCTCGGGCAAGACCACCACGCTATCGGCCATGATCGAGTACATCAACGCCACCCGCCCGTGCCACATCGTCACCATCGAGGACCCCATCGAGGTCGTCCACCCGGACCGGCAGGCGGCGGTGAACCAGCGGGAGGTCGGCGTGGACACCGACAGCTTCGTCACCGCCATGCGCGCGGTGATGCGCCAGGACCCCGACGTGATCCTCATCGGCGAGATGCGAGATACCGAGACCGTCCAGGCCGCCCTGGCCGCGGCCGAGACCGGTCACCTGGTGCTCTCCACGCTCCACACGATCGACGCCACCGAGACCGTGAACCGCATCGTCGACTTCTTCCCCCCGTTCCAGCAGCAGCAGATCCGGATGACCCTGGCCGGGGCGCTCAAGGGCGTGATCTGCCAGCGGCTGGTGCCCCGAGCCGGGGGCGGGCGGATCCCGGCCCTGGAGGTGTGCGTGAACACCGGCCGGGTGGCGGAGCGGATCGTGGACCCCTCGAAGACGTACGAGATCGAGGAGGTCGTGGCCGACGGCTCCTTCTACGGCATGCAGACCTTCGACCAGGCCCTGGTGGCCCTGGTCCGCGACGAGGTGGTGACCGCCGAGGACGCCCTCGAGGTGGCCTCGAACCGGCACGACTTCGAGCTGGCCCTCCAGCAGGCCGGTATCGCCGTCCCGGCCTGAGCCGCCGATTACCCTCCTCCCCACCGACCCGTCTAGGATGACGCCGACCCCAGGAGAGCGCGCGTGACGATCAGGGTGGTGCTCGGGGACGACCACACGCTGGTCCGTGAGGGCCTCCGTCGGTCGATGGAGTCGGACGGTGGCCTCGAGGTCCTCGGCGAGGGCTCCAACGGCACCGAGACGGTTCGCGTGGTCCGGGAGACCCGGCCGGACATCGCCGTCCTCGACATCCGGATGCCGGAGATGGACGGGATCGAGGCGTGCCGGATCATCACGGCCGGCGACGGCACCACACAGGTGGTCATGCTGACCGCGTACGACGACCGCCACTTCGTGGTGGACGCGGTCCGGGCCGGCGCCCGCGGCTACGTCCTCAAGACCCGGGACGCCGAGCACCTGATCCAAGCGGTGCGGCTGGTGGCCGCCGGCAACATGGTCATCGACCCGGAGCTCGTGGTGGCCCTGGCCGAGGAGCTGTCCACGGCTCGAGATCGCGACCGAACCGCCCAGACCCTCACCGAGCGGGAGCTCGAGGTGCTCCAGCACCTCTCGTTCGGTTACTCGAACCGGGAGATCGGCCAGCGCCTGTTCATCTCGGCGGACACGGTGAAGACGCACCTCGAGCACATCTACCAGAAGCTCGGGGCCACGGATCGGACCGCCGCGGTGGCCGAGGCCATGCGGCGCCGCCTGATCGAGTAGCCGCGCGCCGCAGTGTCCGTTACGGGGTCGGCGGCGGAGAGGTCGGGGCCGGCGTGGTCGGTGGCGGCGTGGTCGGGGATGGAGGCGGCGGCGGCGGAGGCGGTGGCGGTGGGGCGGACGGCGACGGCTCCGGAGCGGGCTCTTCCGCCGGCTCCTCTTCCTCTTCCTCCTCCTCCTTGACCTTGCCGGTCGGCGAGGGGGCGGGGACCGGCGAGGTCTTCAGGGGCTCGCCGGTCAGCTCGGGGGTGGGGAACGGATCGCCCTCGATGTCCTTGGCTATCTGGAGGAAGAAGTCGTTCCAGATGGGCGCGGCCACGCCGCCGCCGGTGGCGCCCGGCATGGGGACGCGCCCGGAGGGGTGGCCGACCCACACGCACGCCGCCACCTCGGAGGACGCCCCGCAGAACCACACGTCGGAGTCGTCGTCAGTGGTCCCGGTCTTGCCGAACACCTCGAAGTTGAGCCCGTCGTTGGCCACCGTGCCGGTCCCACAGCACACCACGTTCTCCATCGCGTAGACGGCCTGGAGGGCCTCGTTCTCCTCAAAGACCTCCCGGCCCTTGTTGGTGTTCTTCTCCAGGCGCTCGCCGTCCGGGCCCTTCACCACGTGCACCGGCGTGGCCGGGTGCCGCACGCCGAGCGAGGCGAACGTGGCGAAGGCCTCGGTCATCTCCAGGGGGGTGACCTCCATGGTGCCCAGGGTGATCGAGCACGGCACCGCCCCGCCCTCGATCTCGAGCGGGCTCCGGATCCCCATCCTGTGGGCCACCTCGGCCACGTTCTCCGGGCCGACCTCCACCACCAGCTGGGCGAAGATCGTGTTGACCGAGCCGGCCGTGGCCGAGACCAGGTTCATGGTGCCGGCGCTGGAGTCCGAGTAGTTTCCCGGCTCCCACCCCGGGCACCCCTTGTCGGACAGGTCGACCTGGGCCGGCCCGCTGAACACCGAGTTCAGCGAGATGCCCTGGTCGATCGCGGTCATCAGCGTGAACGGCTTGAACGCGGAGCCCGACTGCCGGCCGGTGCCGCCGTCCCCGGTGGCCAGGTTCACCTGCTCCTTGGAGAAGTTTTTTCCCCCGACCATGGCCCGGACCTCGCCGTTGCGCACGTCGACGGCCACCAGGGCGGCCTGGGGCGTCCCGGGCTCGAGCGACAGGTTCGTCTGGATGGCCTGCTCGGCGGCCTCCTGCCACTCGGGGTTCAGGGTGCCCCGCACCTGGAGCCCACCGGTGAACGTTCTGCCCCCGTAGTTCTTCTCGAGGTACCGGCGGGCGTAGTCGATGTAGTAGGCGTCGTGGCGGTGCTGCCAGGCGGGCCGGGCCCGCTCCACCACGATCGGCTTGTCCACCAGCGGCTCGGCCTGGGCCTCTGAGATGAACCCGGCGGCGACCATCCTGCCGAGCACGTAGTTCCGGCGGCCGATGGCGGCGTCCTCGTCCTCGACCGGGTCGAACGCGGCCGGGTTGGCGACGATCCCGGCCAGCAGCGCGGACTGCGCCAGGGTCAGATCCTGGGCGTGCGCCCGGAAGTAGGTCTGGGCGGCGGCCTCCACCCCGTAGGCCCCGTTCCCGAAGTACACGGTGTTGAGGTACCGGCGGAGGATCTCGTCCTTCGGCAGGGCCTGCTCGAGCTTGATCGCGTAGAGGATCTCCTTGATCTTCCGCTCGATCGACACCTCCATGCCGACCTCGGGGAAGACGTTCCGGGCGTACTGCTGGGTGATCGTCGAGGCGCCCTGCTCGATCTCGCCGCCGGTGAAGTTCGCCCAGGCGGCCCGGACGATGGCGAAGAGGTCGACCCCGCCGTGGGAGTAGAAGTCCTCGTCCTCGGCGGCGATCACGGCCTGGCGGAAGATCTCGGGCATGTCCTTGAAGTCGACGGCCCTGCGGTCCACGCCGGCCTCGAAGGTGGTCATGAGCCGGCCGTTCTGGTCGTACAGGTAGGAGGTCTGCTCCTGCTCGATGTTCAGGTTGAGGGGAAGCTGGGCGTAGACGTAGGCCAGGGCTCCGAAGACGACGCCGGCCCCCGCCAGCGGCACGGCCCACAGCCACCAGAACCGCAGGAGGAAGTGGCGTTTCCCACTCTTCCGGACGGATGTCTTCTTCTTCTTGGGCGCGTGCCTTCGGCCGTTCCGCCTGGGCAGGGTCTTGGTCGCCACGACCGATTGATTGTACCCGGGGGCCCTCCCTCGAACCGAGCTACAGGAAGCCGGAGTCCGCCGCCACGATGACGGCCCGAGCGGCCAGGACCCCCGTGGTCAGCTCGAGGGCCAGGAGCAGGCCCAGGTCGAGCCCCCGCCGCCGGGCGCCGGCCAGGAGGGCCGCCGGTCGAGCCATGGGCCCTCGGCCCAGGCCGCGCCGGACCCCGTCGGCGAGGCGGCCCGAGGCCGCGGGGACGAACGGCGCGGCGGCGTCCCGGAAGCCTCGTCCCAGCAGGATCACCAGGCCGACGATCGCCGCGACTTCGGCCAGGACCAGGGCCAGGTTGAGGCCGCCCAGCGCGGGGAGGTCGGGCGCCCCGGTAGCGGCCAGGACCATGGGCGTGCCGAGCTCCTCCTCCACCCGGACCCACCAGCCCACGGCCAGGCGCACCGGCTGGAGCCCCACGTACAGGAGGGCCGCCGCGGCCAGGCCGGCGGGGATGGCCCGGAGGGGACCCGGGCGGACCGAGCGGACGGCCGGCACGGCGGCCAGGCCGGCCAGGGCCAGGCCGACCAGCGCGCCGCCGATCACCAGGAGCCACCAGGGCGAGGCCTCGGCCCTGAGGCCGGCCAGCGAGAGGGTCAGCCAGGAGCCGGGGAACCCGCCGCCGGGCGGAAAGCCCAGGATCGACAGCGCGGCCGCGCCGAGCGCCGCCGCGCCGAGCCACCGCCACCCCGCTCGAGCGGGCCCGGGCGGCCCCCGGCCCGGCCGGCCCACCAGGGCGATCGAGCCGGCGGCCAGGAGGAAGACCGGGAACAGGACCAGGAACGCCCGGGTTCCCACGGCGCCGCCCAGTCCCAGGGCGAGGAACGGGAGGGCCGCCCCGGCGCCGACCACGGCGGACAGCGATGCGGCCTCGTCGCGGCCGGCCACCGCGACCGCGCCGGCCACGACCAGGGCTCCGGCGGCGACCGCCGCCACCGGCACGCTCGGGGAGGCACCCCCCAGGAGCACGCCGCCGATCACGGCCAGGGCCATCCCGTGGGCCCGGACCGCCACCGCGGCCACGCCGCCGGGGCCTCGCTGCGCGGCCAGGCGCCAGGTGCCCAGGCCGGGGACGGCCCCCGCTTTGACCGCCGCGGCCGCGAGGAGCAGGAACGCGGCCGCGCCGTGGGAGGGCTCCAGGGCGGTTCCATCCGATCGGACCTGGGCCACGGTGAAGCCGACGGCCGCCACGACGTCCGAGGCCGCCAGCACCAGGAGCCCCCGGAGTTCCGGCCGGCCCCGCGTCGACAGCGAGGCGGCCGCCGCGGCCACCGTGGGGATGGCCAGGACCATGGCCTGCACCGGCAGGCTCGTGGTGTAGGCCGCGGCCACCACCGCCGAGGTGGCCACGCCCAGGGCCAGACCGCCAACCGGGGCCTCGCGGCGGGACAGGCCGTCGATCCGCAGGGCCGCCAGGAGGATGGCCGCTTCGGAGGCCACCGCCACGGTCGCCCCCAGCAGGCTCGGATCGAAGGCCCGCCATGAGGCCGACTGGCCCCGGAAGGCCAGCCAGAACACCACCCAGGCCGCCGTGTGCGCGGCCAGGGCCAGCAGGATCCCGGCCGTGCGCCGGGGCCACCGCCACCGAAGGAACGACAGCCCGAACCAGGCCAGGCCGGCCACGGCCGGGCCTCCCAGGGCCGCCTGGACCAGCAGCGTTCGGGTCATGCAGCCACGACCAGGACCACCGCGACGGCGGCCACGACCAGGGCCGCCGCCGTCAGGAGCGGTCTGCGACGAGGAGCCAGCAGGCGGGCCCCCGCCACCGACCCGCCGAGCAGGACGGCGGCGATCGCCGCGGCGGCGGCGAACGGGACGGCGGCCGGGGAGGGATCGATGCGGTGCCCCGCCACGAGCACCGCGACCACGAGCGACGTGGCCCCGGCCACGGCCCACCGGGCCAGGGCGGACAGCAGCGAGGCGCCCGCCCCCCGGGCCTGGCCTCCCCGCCTCGGGACCGGCTCATCGGAGGGAAGCCGCATAGCCCCGGCCCACACCGCCGCCAAGGCGGCCAGGGCCAGCCCGGCGGCGGCCAGCGCGGGGGCCAGGGCGATCCCGGGCCCGAGCACCGTCTGGGTCCCCCGGATCGCCTCGAGATCCAGGGACCGCCACCGGAGGACCATCGCGCCCAGGGCGACCGCGAACGCCGGCTCGGCCAGGGCGGCGTGCAATCGGGCCCGGGCCGCGGGTCCCTCGATGCCACGACGGATCGGACTGGCCAGATGGCCCCCGATGACCCCCAGGGCCAGGGCCGGGTAGGCCAGGGCGATCGAGCCGGGAAGGAGCCCCAGGGCCGCCCCGGCCGCCAGCCCGGCACCGGCCAGGGCCCCGGCCGCCCCAGCCGCCTCGACCACGGCGGGGCGGGCCCGCCCGGACCGGAGCAGACGACGGAGGTCGGTCCACCGCCCGGTCACTCCCCGCCACCATCCCCGCTCGCCGCGGACGACCCTGCGGACGATCCCCGCGGCAAGCTCGGCCAGCGCGCCCAGGGCCAGGGCCACGGGGAGGGCCAGCGCGGCCATCAGAGAGGGACGTGGCGGGGCGTCGGCCGGCCGCCGCTAGCCGGCGGTGCGGCGGACAAAGGCCTCGGTGAGGTGGTTCCAGGCGCAGCCGGTGCAGACCTCGACCACGTAGCAGGTGCCGCCCTTCCGCTTCGCCGCCAAGGCGATGGCCTTGTCCAGGTCCCACACCCGGCCGTTGTCCCGCTTGAGGTCGTCCGCGTAGACGTAAGCCAGGAGCCGGAGTCCTTGCCGGTCACACACAGGGCACTGCCGGGCGGTCTCCCGGCCGACGTGGCGGGCGGCCCGCATGAGCTCGGGGTGCGCGTCGCAGATGTCGATCGTGGAGAGCATCCCCCGCCGGACCTCCCGGAGGAGGGCCCGCTTGGCCAGGGTGTAGTCGACCACCCCGAGCTCGGGCT
>JBOGWD010000464.1:0-2949 GCA_050693275.1 Actinomycetota bacterium
TCGGCCGCCACCCCTCGTGCTCGAGGCCGAACTCGACGAGCATGGGCTCGATGACGTGCTCCTTGATGTCGGGCTCCAGCAGGGAGTCGCGGTCCACGTTCGCGGCGTGCTGGGCGGAGATGACCACCGTGGCGACGCGGAGCGGGCGGCCGTCCTCGTACTCCACGGTCACCTGGCTCTTCCCGTCCGGCCGGAGGTAGGAGACGACCCCGGCCTTCCGCACGTCCGCGAGACGCTTGGCCAGGGCGTGGGCCATGGCGATCGGCACGGGCATCAGCTGCTCGGTCTCCCGCGACGCGTACCCGAACATCATCCCCTGGTCGCCTGCCCCGACGCGATCCAGAGGGTCCGTGGAGCCCTCGTCCCGCTCCTCCTCGGCGTGGTCCACGCCGGCCGCGATGTCCGAGGACTGCTCCTGGATCGACGTCACCACGCCGCACGTTTCCCCGTCGATCCCGAACCTCGAGTCCGTGTAGCCGATGTCCGTGATGGTGCGGCGGACCACCGAGGGGATGTCGACGTAGGTCTCGGTGCTGATCTCGCCGGAGACGAAGACCAGACCGGTGGTGACCAGCGTCTCGCAGGCCACCCGGCCGTTCTGATCGTCGGTGAGGATGGCATCGAGCACGGCGTCCGAGATCTGGTCGGCGAGCTTGTCGGGATGCCCCTCGGTGACGGATTCCGAGGTGAACAGGTGTCGACGGGCCATGTCCGCCGGATTATAGACGGCTCCCCACCGCCGGCCTCGGACGGGGCAGTCCGGTCCGGATCGTCCGCCCGCCCGGGTCGTGGAACCGCAGCGCCCTGGCCGGATGCCCGCTGGTCCGCCAGCCCCCCTCGTGGATGAGGCGGTGGTGCGCGTGGCACAGCAGGACCAGGTTGTCGAGGTTGGTGGCTCCCCCCTCCGCCCAGTGAACGAAGTGGTGAGCATGGAGCCACCGCTTCCGCTCGCACCCCGGGAACCGACAGGTCCCGTCCCGGTGCCGCAGGAGCCGGGCCAGGTACCCGGGGACGGTCCGGCCGCGACGCCCCACCCTCACGGGCCGGCCCCCCGACTCCAGGATCCACTCGATCCGGGAGTCGCAGGCCAGCCGGCGGACGCTCTCCGCGGCCAAGCGCTGCCCGCTCTCGGTCTCCGCGAGCCAGGGACCGGTCTCGGCCTCCTCCCGAGCCAGGACCTCGGCGCCTGCGTGGACCACCACCGTGGCCGGCTCCGGCCCTCCGGTGGCCAGGTCCACCAGGGCGTCGGACAGGCGGGCCCCGGCCGGGTCGGCGGCCTCCGGATCAGGTGGAATCGCCTCGGCCCGGCGGAGGATCGCTGACTGGAGGGCCGTGCCCTCCTCGCCCGGCAGCATCCCCTCCAGCCACAGTACCGAGCGGCGGTGGTCCCACTCCATGGACAGGTACCGGCCTCTCCTGACCTCCTCAGCCTCCCTAGCCCGGACCCGCTCGTGCCGGCGGGCCTCGCGCCAGAGCCAGGCCGGGCGGCGTTCGGGGGCCCGCCGGGCCCATCCCTCGTCGGTCTCGGGGGTGGCGAACCGGGTCAGCGGGCGGAGCTGATCCCAGGACAGCCGTCCAGAGGCATGGGCCGCCGCGATCTGAGGAAGAGCCTCCAAGGCGCTAGCCACGCGGACCCACTCCCGGGCGTTCCCCCAAGCCAGGCCGTACCGTCCGGCCAGCCAGGAGCTCATCGAAGTGGCCCCGTCGCGGCGCCACAGGCCCCGCCGGTCCACCTCCGCCACCATCCGGAGCGCCTCGGCCGAGGCCGCCGCCATCGCCGACGTGACCCGGTCGAGGGCCGCGACGGGCTCGCCGGAGGTCCGCGGGGCCGCGAATCTCATGACTGTGATTCTAGGATGGGGTACTGACAAGGACCCCTCCCAAGGAGCGTGACCGGGTGGACAGCCGAGCGCGCCCGGGCCACCTATCCAGTCGAATCCGAGCGTCGTTCCCATTCCGACCTCGAAACCGCGCAGAGCAGTTCAGCCATACCCTCAACGTCGATCGTGCCGACTCCCCTGAATCCGAGCTTCTCGAAGACCCGGCGCATCGGAGCGTTCGTCACGGCCGCCGCACCCTGGACGCGGTCTGCTCCCTCTCCGAACAGCCAATCCACGAACAGCCGGACCACGTCGGTTCCCACACCCTTGCCGCGGTCGGCCGGATCGTACAGCGCGACACCGATCTCGTAGACCCCGGGGGATAGAGGGCGGTCGGAAGGCGGATAGGTCTGGATGTCGCCGACCAGCCTCTCTTCGACTTCGATGGCCAAGTCGATTCGGCGGTCGCGGAAGCTCCCGGACCGCTCGATCCGGTCCAGGAGTCGATCACGATCCGGGACACCGCCGGGAAGAGCCTCTCGTCCGAGGCGGGGCCCCGACCCTCGAAGACAAGGTCCAGCTCGTCAGCGCGGAATGGGCGGATGACGACGGAATCACCTTCCAGGGGCCCGATGAGATCAGTCAGGGGTGGCTGAGCCTTCATCCGACAGCAGGCCCGCCAGGCGGTCGCAGATGGCCCCGGCGAGCTCCGGCTTGGCCCATTCGCGCATCGGCACGTCGTCACCGTCGGCGGCGAGGATCGTGGCCCGGTTCGTGTCGGCCTCGAACCCGGTTCCGGGGGCGCCGACCTCGTTCACCACGATCAGGTCGAGCCGCTTCTCCCTGAGCTTCCCCCGCCCGGTGGACTCGAGGTCCTCGGTCTCAGCGGCGAAGCCGACCAGGACCCGGTCGCCCTTCCGCTCCCCCAGCTCCCGGAGGATGTCCGGGGTGGGCTCGAGGAGGATCTCCGGAGCCCCGGCCTCCTTCTTCAGCTTCCCGGGGACGCGCTCCTTGGGGCGCCAGTCGGCCACCGCGGCGGCCTTGACCACGGCGTCGGCCTCCTCGAACCGGGCCAGCACGGCCTCCCGCATCTCCTCGGCGGTCTCGACTCGCGCGACCTCGACACCCG
>JBOGWD010000465.1:0-1380 GCA_050693275.1 Actinomycetota bacterium
CACCGAGATCGCCGCCCGGGTCGTCCTGTCGGGCGCCGACCCCAAGCGGACCTTCCTCGGCCTGGTCGACAAGCGCGAGCTTCCCGAGGAGTTCGTGGCCGACGTGGCCGCGATCCGGATGGACGGCCCGTGCGCCAAGGTCAACCTGGTTCTGGCCGAGGAGCCGCACGTCACGGCCATGCCGTCCGACGCGGACCCGGGCCGTCGGGCGCTGTTCACGCTGCTGCCCTCGCCGGACTTCGCCGATCGCTGCTACGAGACCGCCATTCGCGGCGAGATCCCGGAGCGGCTGTGGGTCGACTGTGTGGTCGCGTCGAATGTCGACCCGACCCTGGCCCCGGAGGGCACCCACGTCATGACGTGCTTCGTGCAGTACGTGCCGTACCGGCTCCGCCGGGGGACCTGGGACGACCGCCGGGACGAACTGGGCGACCGGGTCCTGGCCAGCATCGCCGAGTACGCGCCGAACGTACCGAAGAGCATCGTGGCCCGACAGGTGCTGACGCCGCTCGACCTCGAGCGGATCTACGGCCTGACCGAGGGCAACATCTTCCACGGCGACCTCTCGATCGATCAGCTGTTCTTCATGCGCCCGGTGCCCGGGTGGGCCCGGTACCGGACCCCCGTCGACCGGTTGTACCTCTGCGGCGCCGGCGCGCATCCCGGCGGGGGCGTCACCGGCGCACCGGGCTTCAACGCGTCCCGTGCCGTGATCCAAGACCTCCGACGGTGGAGGTCGCGATGAGCCGCGGGCTGCTGGAGCGCCTGGCCGACGGCGTGGTCCTCGGCGACGGGGGCTACCTCCTCGAGATGGAGAAGCGAGGCTACGTCCGGGCCGGGCCATTCACCCCCGAGGTCAGCCTGACGAACCCCGAGGCGCTGGCTCAGCTCCACCGGGAGTTCCTCCGGGCCGGCGCCGAGGTCCTCCAGGCGCTCACCTTCTACGCCAGCGAGGACAAGCTGGCCACAGTGGGCCTGGCCGACAAGGTCGACGAGATCAACCGCGCCGCGGTGCGCATCGCCCGGGAGGCGGCCGGCGACGACGCGCTGGTGGCCGGGAACCACAGCCTGACCTGGGTGTACGACCCGAAAGACCCGGGCTCCGCCGACCGCGTCCGGGCCATGTTCGACCGCCAGCTCGAGGTCATGGTCGACGAGGGGATCGACCTGGTCATCGGCGAGACGTTCACGTGGCTCGGCGAGGCGCTCATCGCCCGGGAGCGGGCCGCCCGGACCGGCCTCCCGGTGGTCATCACGATGTCGTTCGAGAAGGACCCCCACGCCTACGAGGGCGACTCCCCGGCCGACTTCGCCCGGAAGCTTCGGGACGCGGGGGCCGACGTGCTCGGCGTCAACTGCCTCCGCGACCCCGAGCGGACC
>JBOGWD010000466.1:0-1680 GCA_050693275.1 Actinomycetota bacterium
CCGAGTCCCCGCTCCGATAGGTGATCCCGGCAGGGTTCTCCATCACGACCTGGAGCCCCAGGACACCCTCGTAGAACTTCCTGGTCCCGTCGAGGTCCTTGGCCGGGATGGTCGCGCTGAACGACCACTGGGCTGGCTTCTGCATGCCCATGCTTCCTCCTCCCTTGGTGGAACCCGAGCCTATACCGCCCGCGGGATGCGAGTGGATGGGGAACCCGTGGAAACCCCGCCGTCGAACCCACCGTGCCCCATCCCCATGAGCCCCATTGCCTCGGCGAGCAGTCAGACGTCTTCGTGGCCTGCGACGACACGCGCCGCTTCGCGGCTACCATCGCCATCGCGGGATCGAGCCTGGTCCGTCGAGAGGGAGCTCGATCTACCGGGCGGCTCGGAGGCCGGCCAGGACCGTGTCGACGATGGCCTCGGCCCGCGGCCGGGCCCCCCTCCGGGTCAGCCCACCGGTGAGCTTCCAGATCATCACGGGGCCGACCAGCAGCCCGCGCACCAGCTCTGCGTCGAGGTCGCCGGGGACCTCGCCGCGCTCCGCCGCCCGGGCCAGGACCGACCGGAGGAGCTCGAACCGAGGCCCGATGACCCGGCTGAGGTAGGCCCGGCCCAGCGGCGTGCCGGCGGCCACGTGCGGGACCATCCGGGGGAACACCTCGCCGGCCCGTGAAGACGACATGACCATCTGGAGCTGGGTGATGAGGTCGACCAGATCCCGGCGGAGCGAGCCTGTGTCGAGCGGCTCGACCTCGAAGATCACCTCGTCGATCGCCGCCACGATCAGGTCCTCCTTCGAGGACCACCGGCGGTAGATCGTGGTCTTCCCCACGCCGGCCCGGGCGGCCACGCCCTCGATGCTCATACCCTCGAAGCCCTCCTGGACGAACAGGTCGATGGCCGCATCGAGGATGGCCCGGTCGGCCTCGGGGCTGCGAGGGCGCCCCGGGGGCCGGGGCGCCGCCGGGATCGTCTCCTCGGCGTTCATCCGTGGGTCGTGGCGGGTGCCGGCTCGCCGGCCGGCTCGGCGTCATCGCGCCGGGCGGCCCGGGCCGGCAGGAACAGCAGCACCAGGATGGCCCCCACGGCGGCCACGGCCGCGCCGACCAGGACGGCGTCGCCCATCCCCTCGATGTACGCGGCCCGGGCCGCCTCGATGAGCGGCCGGCCCTGCGCCCCGAGCTGCGCGGCGATGGTCGAGGCCGCCCCGATCGAGTCACCTGCGGCCTGGGCGATCTGGGGCGGGGCGCCCCGGAGGGCCGGCTCGACGGCCGACCCGTAGCTCGAGGCCAGCACGCTGCCCAGGACGGCCACGCCCAGCGCTCCTCCGACCATCCGGGTGGTGTCGTTCATGGCCGAGCCGACGCCCGCCTTGGCCAGGGGCAGCGAGCCCATGATCGACTCGGTGGCCGGGGCCATGGTGAAACCCATCCCCGCGCCGATCACGGCGATGGAGCCGGCCACCAGGCCGTACCCGCTGGCCACGTCGACCGTGGACAGGAGCGTCAGGCCGGCCGACACCGTGAGCAGCCCGACGAAGACCACGATCCTCGTCCCGATCACCTCGACCAGCCGCGCCGACAGCGGCGCGGCCACGATCAGCACGGCCACGGGCAGGACCCGGAACCCGGCCTCGAGCGGCGAGTACCCCAGCACGAACTGGAGGTGCTGGGTCAG
>JBOGWD010000467.1:0-2469 GCA_050693275.1 Actinomycetota bacterium
ACTGCCGGAGGCCCTGAGCGTCGGCGACACGTACGCCTTCACGCACCCCAACGGCTCCACGGAGGTCTTCTTCGACCGGAGCGGCTGTGGGCGGCCCGCGGCGTCGGACATCATGAAGGTGCGCGAACCTGCCCTGGCAACCCTGACGGTCGTCAAGGAGGGGCCGGGCGGAGGGACTGTCTCCAGTGATCCCCCCGGCATCCAGTGCGGCCTGGATTGCTCTGAGGACTACGAAGTGGGGACCACCGTGACGCTGACGGCGACCCCGGATTTGGACTCGGCCTTCCTGGGCTGGAGTGGCGACTGCACGGGAGCGGGCGATTGTTTTGTGACCCTGGACGGCCCGAGATCGGTGACCGCTACCTTCCTGTCGCTCAACTCGATCACGATCGTGAAGGACGCCCTCCCAGACGACCCCCAGGACTTCCAGTTCTTCCACGAGATCGGCGGTTTCACCTTCTCCCTGGACGACGACGACGACGCCACCCTACCCAACACTAAGACGTTCACGAACGTAGCTCTCGGCACCTACAACGTCGCTGAGGTGGTCCCCGATGGGTGGGAGCTCACCGACCTCGATTGCACCGATCCGGACGGAGGGACCACCGTGGACTTGGAGACAGCCACGGCCACGATCGACCTCGACACTGATGAGGCGATCATCTGCACCTTCACCAATACGAAGGAACCTACACCGTGACGACCTCCTTGCGGCTCCTCACGCTGACGGTCGCCGCCGCTCTGATATGGGCGCTGGCTCCCCCCACACCGGCACGGGCTGCCACTGAGACGCCCGTCCTGACGACCCCCGCCGGAGAGTTCCAGCCCGTGCGGGGCGAGAACCATCTCGCGTGGGAGCAGAACACCAGGGCGCGGCCAAATTCCTTCGACGTGCTGGTCAGGCCGGACGGCGGGTCACCGATCCGGGCGAACCGGGGAGGCAAAAACGGGGCCCTGGGCGACATCGACGGTGAGCGGCTCGTCTACCAGGAATTCCGTAAGCGCAAGTCCGACCTGTTCTTCTTCAACCTCACCACGGGCCAGCGAAGCCGCCTCCCCAAGGCGGTGAACAAGCGCCACTGGGAGTACTGGCCGAGCCTCTCGGATCCCTGGCTGCTGTTCGCCAGATGGAACATGAAGCGGGACTGGCGGCGACTCTTCCTCTACAACCTGGAGACCGGGGAGAGGCGAGTGCTTGCTCGCACCCGGGCTGAGCGGGCCTTCATCGGGCCCGGACAGGTGAACGAGGACTATGTCGTGTGGTCGACCTGCCCCCCCAAGGGAAGGTGTCAGGTGTACCGGTACCATATCCCCACCGGGAGCAAGGTCCGGATGCCCAACCCGGGTGCCCATCAGCGGGCGCCGTCGGTGACGCCTGAGGGGACCGTTTACCTCCGTCGGGGCAGCAAGCGATGCGGTAACTCGGTCAGCCTGGTCCGCATCGATGCGACCGGCTCCGTGGTCCTGGTCGATTTTCCCGAGGCGATCGATAGCGGAGATACCTACGCTTACACGGATCAGAATGGCGTCACTCACCTTTACTACGAACGCGTCGGGTGCGGAGGTCGGGCCGCTTCGGACATCCACACGCTGACGGACCCAGAACTGGCCACCCTCTCCGTTGCGGTTTCCGGCACGGGGACGGGAACCGTGACCAGCTCGCCCCCGGGGATCGTCTGCGGCGCCGACTGCTTGGCGGACTTCCCCGGCGGAACGCAGGTAACCCTCCAAGCGGACCCCGATCCCGACTCGTACTTCGCGGGTTGGGCCGGCGCGTGCTCCGGAACGGGCGACTGCACGCTGTCGATGGACGGCGCCAAGAGCGTCACCGCCACGTTCCACCTCGCCGGTTCGATCGCCGTCGTCAAGGACGCCGTTCCCGACGATGGGGTGGACTTCGAGTTCGACCCGAGCCCCAACCTCCAATCGGAGAGCTTCTTCCTCGACGACGACGTCGATCCGACGTTGCCCAATCAGCAGACGTTCAGCGGACTCACCGCAGGTACGTACACGATCCAAGAAGTGAATCTACCCTCCGGGTGGCAGATCGCCGGTCTGGAGTGCGTCGGCGACGAGGACGGCGACACCACCACCGGAGCATCCTTGGCCACCATCAACCTGGACCCGGGAGAGGACATCGAATGCACGTTCACCAACGCTCGCGAAGGGTCGATCACGATCGTGAAGGATGCCCTCCCCGACGACCCCCAGGACTTCCAGTTCGATCCCAGCCCCAACCTGCAAAACACGAACTTCGTCCTCGATGACGACCCGGGAGACGGCACGTGGCCACGCGAAGAGCCATTCAACGAGCTGGATGTTCCCGACACATACACGGTTACGGAGGTCAACATCCCCGACGACTGGCAACTCACCGACATCACGTGTACGGGGGGCGGATCCAACACCACGACCGCCGGCGCCACGGCCACCATCGGGCTCGACGCAGGGGAAGCCGTCGTCTGCACG
>JBOGWD010000468.1:0-1220 GCA_050693275.1 Actinomycetota bacterium
GGGCCGGGAGGCTCTTCCGGTGGCTGGGGATCCTGGCCCTGGTGGCGGGGCTGGGCTGGGCCACGTGGGAGTTCGTGATCCCACACCGGACCACGGTCCCCGACGTCCTCGGCGACAGCCTCCGCACGGCCCAGGCCGAGGCCCGGGAGGCCGGCCTCGAGCTGGTTCCCGCCGGCGAGGAGTATTCCTCCACGGTCGACGTGAACCGGATCGTCAGTCAGAGCCTGGAGCCGGGCAGCCGGGCCGAGGAGGGCGACCGGCTCTCGGTGGTCCTGTCGCTCGGTCCTAACCTCGTGCCGGTCCCCAACGTCACCGGCGATACCCGTGAGGCTGCCGAGGCGGCCCTGGCCGACGCCGGGTTCGAGGTCCGGGTGGAGAAGACCTATCACGACACCGTCCTCCGGGGCCGGGTGATCGAGCAGAGCCCCGACCCCGACGCGAGCCACGAGGTGGGGCGACCGGTGACGATCACGGTGAGCCAGGGCCGGGTGCCCGTGACCGTCCCAGAGGTGGTCGACCTGACCGAGTCCGAGGCCGGGGCCATCCTCCAAGCTGCGAACCTGTCGGTGCGGGTGGTGGAGGAGTTCTCCACCGAGGTCCCCCTGGGGCTGGTGATCAGCCAGCAGCCGGCCGCCCAGGAAACCGTGCGCGAGGGCGGCACCGTGACCATCGTGGTCTCCAAGGGGCCGCGCCGGTTCCCCATGCCGAACGTTCTGGAGATGCCGAGCGCGGCAGCCAGAGCTCAGCTCGAGGGACTCGGGCTCATCGTCGACACGCAGCAGCTACCCGGCTCTACCGGGGATCAGGTCGTCGGGCAGCTCCCGAAAGCCGGGGTCATCGTCGAGGCGGGCCAGACGGTCAAGATCTTCATCGGCGGCGGATGAGGTTCGGGGCACACGTCCCCACCCGGGGACGCCTGGCCCGGGCCGTCGACTACGCCGAGGCCATCGGGGCCGACGCGTTCCAGATCTTCGTGTCGAACCCCCGGGCCTGGACGCC
Source organism: Actinomycetota bacterium (assembly GCA_050693275.1). Classification (GTDB taxonomy): domain Bacteria; phylum Actinomycetota; class UBA4738; order UBA4738; family CALAEC01; genus CALAEC01. The sequence goes on from JBOGWD010000468.1 coordinate 1,000, forward strand.
TCCCTCGGTCCGGCACAGCGCCGCCGCCGAGTTCGTGGAGCGTCGTGGGAAGAGCGACATCGCCGAGGTCTTCGTGCACAGCACCTACCTGATCAACGTGGCCTCGCCCGACCCGGCGTTCCACCGGCGGTCGATCGGCCTGGCCCGGGCCGAGCTCGAGGCCGCCGCAGGCATCGGGGCTGACGGGCTCGTGGTCCACGCCGGCGCGGGCGGTGCCGGCG
>JBOGWD010000469.1:0-1329 GCA_050693275.1 Actinomycetota bacterium
CGAAGACCTTTCCTGCGACGTCATCGGCTCACTCGACGAAGCGTTGGACGCCGGCCTTCAGGCGGGACCTGCCGAGCGAAGGTCGAGTCGCCAATGATTGCAGCGAAGGGTCCGGTCCCGGAAGGGGGAAATCGCACTCTTCGATCTTCGAGAACCCCGTCTTGCGACATATCGCGTTGGACGGGGCGTTGGTGACGGCGGGGAAGGCGTGGATCATGTCCCATCGGCTCTCCGATCGAGCCTTTCGGAGGATGGAGCGCACCGCCGCGGTCGCCAATCCCCGGCCCTGGAACGCAGGAAGCACCATCCACCCGATCTCGCTGATGCGCTCCCCATTCCAGTCGTGGTCCCAGATGCACACGGTCCCCGCCCCGTCGCCGACCACGCCGTCCGGGACGATCACGGAGAACCAGACGGTTCCCGCGTCGATGGATTCGACGATCCCCCGCAGCTTCTCCGACAGCCCCTGTTTGGGAAGTGGTCCACCCAGCTCCGACATCATGTCCGGGTCGGTCAGCACGCGCTCGTACAGCGGAAGGTCTTCCATCGAGATGTCGCGAAGCTCCATGGTTCCCCGTCCTCGTGTTCTTCGTGTGCCCCCGGCGGCGTGCCCCCGGCAGGCGTGCCCCCGGCAGGATTCGAACCTGCGACACCCGGTTTAGGAAACCGGTGCTCTATCCCCTGAGCTACGGGGGCGGGCGATGTAGAAGAACTGGTTGAGAACCCCAGCGATCACGGCCTCGCCACTGCTCAAGAGTCTAGCGAACCTCTGCAGGCCCGAATCACGGGATTCTGGGTTGCGGTACGAGTCGGGTCCGCGGATGGGGGCGGCTCTAAACCCGAGGGTGTGGACCGTAGGTCGCCATGCGGAAGCGGTACACTTCGGCACGCTCTCGGAAGGAGTAGCCATGAGCGCACCATCCGACCACCCTCGGCACATGCTTCGCGAGCTTGAACCTGCGGTTCGCTTCGGGCTCGACCGCCACCTCTCAGCATCGAGGGAGTGGTTCCCGCACGAGTACGTGCCCTACGAGGTCGGCCGCAACTATGTCGAGGAGCCGTGGGATCTGAAGGATAGCGATCTGAGCCCGGTGGCGAGGACGGCCTTGGAGGTCAATCTGCTGACCGAGGACAACCTGCCCTACTACCACCTGGCGCTGTGGGAGACTTTCGGCAGGGAGGGCGCCTGGGGCGAGTGGGTTAGGCGGTGGACGGCCGAGGAGGGACGCCACTCCATCGTCCTGCGGGACTTCCTCACGGTGACCCGAGGTGCGGACCCGGTCGCGCTGGAGCAAGGACGCATGGACCAGGTCTCCCGGGGGTACTACC
>JBOGWD010000470.1:0-12191 GCA_050693275.1 Actinomycetota bacterium
TCTTCATGCATTACGGGGACCTGTCGGACTCCGGGTCCATGATCAACCTCATCCGCGACCTGGAGCCGGACGAGATCTACAACCTCGGAGCCCAGAGCCACGTCAAGGTGAGCTTCGAGATGCCCGAATACACGGCCGATGCGACGGCGATGGGGACGATCCGGATGCTGGAGGCCATCCGGGCCTCGGGCGTGGATACGCGGTTCTATCAGGCATCCTCGTCGGAGATGTTCGGGGCTGCCCCGCCCCCGCAGAGCGAGACGACCCCGTTCCACCCCCGGAGCCCGTACGGGGTTGCCAAGGTGTTCTCCTACTGGATCACCACCAACTACCGGGAGGCCTACGGGCTGTTCGCCTGCAGCGGGATCCTGTTCAACCATGAGTCACCGCGTCGGGGGGAGACCTTCGTAACCCGGAAGATCACCCGGGCCGTGGCCCGCATCAAGGCCGGCATGCAGGACAAGCTCTACCTCGGGAACCTCGACGCCAAGCGGGACTGGGGCTACGCCCCCGAGTACGTCGAGGCGATGTGGTTGATGCTCCAGCGAGACGCCCCGGAGGACTTCGTGATCGCCACGGGGGAATCTCACACGGTGCGGGAATTCTGCGAGCTGGCGTTCGACCACGCCGGGCTCGGCGACTGGGAGGATCACGTCGAGATCGATCCCCGCTACTACCGACCCGCCGAGGTCGAGCACCTCCTCGGGGACCCGACCAAGGCCGAGCAGGAGCTCGGCTGGAAGCCCGCGACGACCTTCGACGGCCTGGCCCGGCTGATGGTCGATGCAGACATCCAGCTTCTTCAGGACGAGCGAGAAGGGCGCCTTGTCCGGGTTGACCGGGACTAAGCGGTCTACGCGTCCTCTCCCCAGCAGCACGCCCATTCGTCTGCGATCGGCCGGACGGCGATATTCCCCTGGGGATGATTGCAATGCTTCCGGCCCGGGAAGAGACTATCCGTAATGTTGCGGCTGGCCGTGGTTGCCCTGATTGGCTGGTACGGAACTCAGATCTTCTTCGGGATCGTGCTGATCGGAATGGGCTGGCGCGAGCGCTCAACGCCGCCGTGAGATCCGACGGGACGTGGCGCCCGATTTGCCCTGCGGGCCAGCCGACAGAGCCGGCATCATTCACGTAGCGGCAATCCTCCTGTCCCCTCCCCGAGGGCTAAGTAAAGCGTGTCGAACTTTCATCTCCGCCACTGGGCTCATCCGCGCGCCGGAGCTCGATGTGTCTCCAGAAGGCGATCGACCTGCTCGAGCCAGGATCGGGCCACGGCGTCCCATGAGAGGTGGTCGCGAACCACACGTGCTCCCTCGCGAGCCACCTCCGCCCCTTTGGACGATAGGAGACGCTCGATGGAGACAGCCACTCCCGCGGCCGAGGGCTCAGCCGAGACCGCTCCCTCCCTCGAGGCCAGGAACCGTCCCAGCGGATAGTCGCCGACCAGCGCGGGAACACCCGCGCTGACGGCTTCGGTGACCGACAGCGGACAAGCGTCACGGCGCGATGGGTGGACGTAACCGGCCGCGCTGGCGATCACCTTCCACTTCGCGTCGCCGTAGATCGGATCCCCGACGGTCACCCACCGGTCGAGGCCGAGGTCGCGGACGAGCTTGGCGACCATCGACTTTCCGCCGCGCCAGTCCGGCCCATGAAGCCGCAGCGGGGGGCGCTCGGGCGGGGGAGTCAAGGCGAGCGCTTGCAGCAGGAGATCGAGGCCCTTGGTTTGCACTTCGTACCGTCCCAGCCACAGCAGGTACCCACCCGACCCGCCGTCCCATGTGGCGGGGGGAAGCTTCGGCACGCCGTTCGGAGCCACGACGAGCGGACTCGCCACGTTCATGCGAGCCAGCCCGGCACGCTCCTCAGGAAAGAACACGTGTACCCCAAGGGCGCGGTTCAGATGGCGTCGCTCGAAGAGACGATTCCACAGGCTCTTGTAGCGCCGCCTCCGGTCCAGAACCCACGTGTTGTAGACCCCATGCGCGGTCACCAGAAAAGGAACCCCGGACCGAGCGGAGGCTCTCCCGGCGATGATGTTGCCCATCACCCATCCGCCATGGAGCACGAGCACATCGATGCCGCCGAGCACGCGCTCCAGATGGACGGGAGACTGGAAGCGTCCGCTGAGCCGATGCTCAACCGGTACGATGGAGGCCCCCTCGGGAGCCGGCAGGCGCCGCTCTCCCTGGCCGATGGGGCACAGAACCTCGACCCCTTCTCGGGCGAGCGCTTCGCACCACCCACGTGCTGAGTTGGCCGATCCCGTCTCACCCTCAAGCAGGTACGAGCAGTAGTGTGCGACCTTCACCGGCGCTGTCGCCCTGCTCCCCCAGCGAGGCGCCTCCACCCCGCGGCGGCACGCTGGGATCCCCGCAGCCGCACCCACCACATCACGGTTCGGCCCACCTCGTAGCGGCAGATCATGCGCTCGCGGCCAGTGATGGGAGCCCGCCGGATGGCAGCGAGGTAGAAGTAGAGGCGCTCCGGGTACCCCCTGACCAGCCTCCACCACTTCGGGCCCCGCCGCGTGTGAGGTCCGGAGTCGATGAGCGCCGCCCGCTCCCCCAAAGTGGAGACGCGAGACGCCTTTCCCGAGTGAACTCGCGTGAAGAAGAGGTTCTGGGGGATCTCGTAGAATCGGCCGTGCAGGCTGAGCTCGGCGATGAGTATCTGGTCGCCACTCATGTGCTTGGGATGCAGTGGGGTCCGGGCGAGGACGTCTCCCCGCATGAGGCCATAGAAGGGTCCGTCCACCCACCAGATGTTGCGGAGCAGCCTCCGGAATCTCACGGTTGGGTCGGGAGAGTAGACGGATTCAGGGGAGTTCAGGTCCGAAACCTCAGAGGGAGTCTCCGCGGGTTCGCCGTTCTCGTCGATTCCGCTCGTCTTCGCCCACACCAGGACCACGGAGGGGTCTCGGTCCAGCATCTCCACCGCACGAAGCAGGTAATCGGGCTCACAGATGTCGTCCGCCGCGGCCCACTTGAAGTAGTGCCCCGTCGTCAGGCGGAACACAGTGTTAAAATTGTAGACGATCCCGTAATTCTGCCGGTTCCGGAAGTACTTGACGCGCTCGTCCTTGGCGGCGTAGGCACGGCAGATGCCTTCCGTCCCGTCCATGGACCCGTTGTCCAGTATGACCAACTCGAAGTCCTCGAAACTCTGAGACAGCAGTGAGTTGAGCGCTTGTTCGATGTAGCGCTCTCCGTTGTAGACAGGCATGCCGATGCTGACTCGGGCCGGGTTTTCCGTGGTCGGACTCACCGGCGCGGCCTCTCTTGGGTTCGTTCTTCCATGGGACATGAGAGCTAGTCGAGACCTCGAAGGCTGTCCTCGAGCGCCCTGCCAAGGGCCCGGACGTCCACAGCCAAGTCCTTGTCGACGTTGGTGAAGTGATGTGGCTCCCGCGCGTCGTCGACGAGGTAGGAGTGTTCCAAGCCCAAGACGAGGCTAAGGTACGAGTACACGTCTGAGGTGAAGCTTCTGGTGAACAACTCAATCACCTTCGTCCCCGGAGCGCACCATACGAGATTCGCCAACCCCGATCCATGCGGTGAGACGATGAGCGCCGCTTCGCCAAACATGCGTATCTGTTCTTCCACACTCGCAGGGATCGACTCTACGAACTCCAACCCGAACGATGAGACGACGTGACGCACGTCAGCCTCATTCAGTACTTGGCGGTTGAACCCCCTTCTCGACAGGTACATACGTCGTCCGCCACTCTTGGTTCGTTGCGCTTCTCCAAGGAACTCGCGACGAAGGGCCGCCAGCCTCGTTGGGCTGGGCAACCGAACTCTTGACTGAAGGTTGGATATGACTATTGACCGAGCCCGGAGATCGATCCTTCTCGTGTCCAGTACGGCATCCTCGCTGAGCCCGAGCAGCGAGAGATATTGGCGCTCGTATCCGGAGTTGAGCAGCGGGTAACACACCTTGGCGGTTGCCCACGAGGACGGATCGATGGCCTCCTTGATCCGACACAGCTTCGAGAGAATGTGGATCACAAACTCGTAATAGGTCGCCCACTTATGCGACCAGGGGAGGATGGCGATGTCCGCATCGAGGCGGCGTCTCTTCCAAGGACGATCGGCGATGCCCGGCAGTGACCCAAAGTCCGTGTCCAGGAGATAACTGCCATTCAGGCGGACGGTTCCGGACGACGTGATCCGCATGGACCGTATCTTCCTATCGGGTTCCAGCCTCCAGACATACTCGGGGACAAGATCGATGTTCCGCTGGTGGAATTGCGGAGGATGGTTCCCAGCTACAGGTTCCCTGTCGGGCAGGCGAAAACCACCATCATCCGCGACATGGATCTCATAGCCGTCCAGCATGCGGATCGTGTGTTCGCGATCGAGCGGGACCCTCCACACCAACCTCGACGCCTTGACCACTATCCTCTTGGCGACGATCCTGGCCTCGCCCAACGTCCTGAAGCGCCAGAAGACACTCTTCGGACCCCTGACCAGTTCTCCTAGCTTCTGCAGTGGCCCCGAGCCCACGCTCACTCCTCCCGAGCTCTCTTCAAAGACAAAACAGATGCTAGATGACGTGTCAAGGTAAGGCCGCCCTGCCAGTCTGATCGGCGGGGCGTCGCTATTGAGCGGCGGCCTCGGCCTCCACTCGGTGCGAAGCGTACCAATCGATGGTGGCCTCGAGCCCCTCCTCGAGCGACGTACGAGCTTCGAAGCCGAAGCGCTCCATCGCACGCGACGTATCGAGTCGGCGACGGGGCTGGCCGTCCGGCTTGGAGGGATTCCACCTCAGCTGCCCCGAGAAACCGCTCAGGCGCGCGATGAGCTCGACCAGGTCCTTGATGGCGATCTCCTCGCCGGACCCGAGGTTGACGGGGTCCGGCGAATCGTAGCTCTCGGTGGCGAGTAGGATGCCCTCGGCCGCGTCCTCGACGTAGAGAAACTCGCGCGTCGCGTTGCCGGTCCCCCAGACCTCGATCTCGTCGTCGCCGCGTTCCCTGGCATCGACACACTTCTTGATCAGGGCCGGGATCACGTGGCTGACCGCGGGATTGAACTTGTCGCCTGGGCCGTATAGGTTGACCGGCAGCAGATAGATCGCGTTCTGGCCGTACTGGGCGCGGTTCGCCTGCGCCTGGACCAGCAGGGCCTTCTTCGCGATCCCATAGGGGGCATTGGTCTCCTCCGGGTATCCGTCCCATAGAGAATCCTCCTTGAACGGGACGGGGGCAAATTTCGGATAGGCGCAGATCGTCCCCAAGGCAACCGTCTTCTCCGTCCCATGCTGGCGGGCCTCTTCGATCATGTACGTTCCCATGAGGAGGTTCGCCAGGTACAGGTCGGCAGGCCGCTCCATGTTCGCCCCTATGCCGCCCACCCGAGCGGCCAGGTGGATCACCACATCGGGCTCCGCGTCGACGAAGAGCTTCCCGACGTCGTCGGGGGTGGTGAGATCGTACTGCTGGCTCCTGGGGACGATGATCTCCCGGGCTCCGCGCTCGGTGAGCTTTCGGCAGACCACGCGCCCCAGGAAGCCGGCGCCGCCGGTCACCAGGAACCGCCGAGACTCGAACCAAACCGTCATGGCCCGATACTAGCCCATCGAGGCTGGGCAGCGTCGACGCTTCACGCCGAGCTCAAGCTGGTGCTTTCCACTGGGGCGCGATGCACGTGTCCGAGTTCTACACGGCAGCATCGGTGCGGTGTCCGAAGAGTCGCTCCGGGGGCTTTGCGGTAGCCTGTGCGCGTGCCGAGCCCCCACCCGAACGATCCCGTCCTGGCAGCTCTCAACGAGCTCGTAACAGTCCTCCGCGAGACCACGGAACGGAATCGCACCGCGACACGGCGGGCCGAAGCGATCCGTCGGCTCCGCCAAAGCGGTCAGCAGTACAGGGAGATCGTCCCGTCGGAGAAGCGTCCGCTGATCGTAGAACTGCTCACGCGGAGCCTCTCCGAGCTGTCCGACGCCAGCAGTCGTCTCCGAAGGGTTGAGGCTCGCACCCTGTACTCCGAAGGCCTCACGATGGCCGAGATCGCCGACCTGTTTGGCGTCACGAGACAGCGGGTCGCAGCGCTCCTTCGTCACAGCAACGACGCCACTAGAAGGTGATGAGGGGCCGTCTGTCAGCCGCGACGCACAATTCTCTGATATGACGAAACGGGCGCGGCGGGGGGGCCCTTCATACTCATCGTGGCAACCCCTATTGACAAGCCCCAACCTCGTCGGTAGTTTGGGGATCAAAGGGGCAAGCGAGGCCGTTGCCGGACCAGTGCTCGGGACGACCAACACGGCACATGTCGCCGCTTACTGCCCGCTCGAGCTGGATCGGTGCGGATGCCGGAGATAAGCATCGCTCTTCGCCCAGCTACTCCGATCATTGAGGCCTGATGCTGAAGGTGTTGAACCCGCTGCTGGAAGGGTCCCCATCCTGTGGGCATATGGAAGCGGGCCGGGCACCGCGAAGAGGGTCCGGGCCCTCAGAGTGAGTAGCCCTTACGTTAGCGTCATCATCCCATCACGGGACGATACCCACCTCCCATCGACGCTGGCGTCACTTGAGGCACAGGAAGGGGCGCCGGCGTTCGAGGTGGTCGTGGTCGCCAGCCCCGATCGCAGCATCCCTGGTCGGCTTGAGTTTTGGCGCGATCGGCTGGGTCTCCGAGTTGTGGAGGCGAGCGGGTCCACCGCCGGGGCCCAGCGGAACTATGGCGTGGCAGCCTCGCGCGGGGCTCTCCTCCTGTTCGTCGACTCTGACGATACCGTCGGGGAAGCGTACGTGCGCGCGATGGCCGACGCCCTGGAGATGCATGAGCTGGTCTGTAGCTGCGTCGACACAACGGTGCTGAACCCCTGGGTTCGGGAGGAAACTCATCCACAACAGACCGGACTGATCGTCGCCGAGATGGCCTTCCTGCCGTTCGCTGGTGCCGGGACGCTGGGGATTGGTCGCCCTCTGTTCGAGGAGATCCGAGGTTTCGACCCCTTGCTGCCTTGCTACGAAGAGGCTGACCTCTGCTGGCGGATCCAGCTGGCGGGGCACGAACCCCCAGTGTGGGTGCCGGAAGCCAAACTGCACTATCGACTCGAGCAGCATGGCGCGGAGCGCTGGAGGAAGGCTACCGCGTTCGGTCAGGTGCAAGCACTCCTGTACCGTCGCTACCGCTCCGCGGGGGTGCCCCGAGAGTCAGTCCGCGGTGCGGTGGTCGCGTGGGCCAACCTCCTGTGGCGCCTGCTTCGCCGAGTCGCTCGCCACTCCACTCGGGGAGAAGGCTGGCAAGCCGCGATCCGCTGGGGGCGGCTCCGAGGCTCAGTGCGCCACCGCGTCCCCTACTTCTGACAGCGGCCGCCAGAACCACGGCCGGCGCACCGGGACCCCGTGGCTGAGCAGTATGCCCAGAGACACGAATCGAACGCGCCGTCTTGCGGCGCGTAGAAGGAGTTCCTCCACCATCCTGGCTCGATCAAGACTCGCTCCAGGTGTCTCGTGACGTTGCGTCGGCAACGGTTCGGATCGGTCGTGGAGAAGCAGGATCGAACCCTGCGTGATTCCGGCCTCGGCTCGGTCCGCGACCTCAGTGGGCGTGAGGTCCAACCAGTCCTCTCCATCTGCGGTCCATCCGACCACATCCAGACGGAGCGCACGGGCCGCGAGGAATGCCCGGACGTCCTGCCAGCCGTAGGGGGGGCGGAAGAACCGCACCGGCGCCTCCAGCAATGTGTCGAGACGACGCTTTCCTCTCCGGATCCGCGCGACCTTTTCACGCGTCGAGCAGCCGACGAGAGGCGAGTGGTCGTCTCCGTGGAGCGCGATCTCGTGGCCCGCCCCCCGGATGGCCGCCACGATCTCGGGAAACCTGGCGGCGCGCTGGGCCAGGACGAAGAAGCTGGCGGTCACGCCATAGCCTGACAGCACCTCCAGGATCCGCATCGTGTGATGCTCGTCCGGTCCGTCATCGAACGTCAGCGCGGCCATCGGACGGTCGGTGCGCACACCCATGATCGATCCGAGGAGCGGGTGGGCAGGCCGCGACACCACCCGCAAGGCTCTCCGTCCCATTCGCGCCCAAGATCTGCGCATCGCCGCGAGTATAGAGTCGAGGTTCGGCAACCGCCGATCGCTCGTTCGGGGCGCTTCAAGAGTCCGGACCGGGTGGCAGGAGGGGGGCAGAGGGCCGTCGAAGAAGTCTTCTGTGTCCCCCATAAGGCCGACGGGATGGCTCGGGATCGGTGCGACCCTTCTGCTCGTGTTGCTCGGGCCCAGCGCGACGGCCGCGCAGGTCCAGGTGCCCCTGGAAGGCCCCGATCCCGAGGGCCTCCCGGTCATCCCCTCCCTCGAGATCACGGAGCCGGTCAGCCCTCCAGACACTGACGTCGATCCCGGCGGCTCGCTGGCCGGAACCGTCCCCCAGGGGGCGCCGGCGGCAGGGGCGGACACTGGGGAGCCGGGTGGTGCAGCTTCGCTCGGCGGATCGGAACAGGCAGCCGGGGCCGGCGGGCAGACCGAGCGGGGGTCGAGGCCCGACGACACCGGCCGCGGGTCAGCGGGGGCCGGCGGGCGCGATGCGGGCGCGAGACGGAGCCCGGCCCGGCCCGGAACCTGCCCGCACGGGGACGGCACGTGGGTGGTGGACGAGGGGGGACCTTTCGGCGGGCACTGGCGGGGTTCCGCGGCCTCCGGGATCCTCGTCTTCTCGTCGACTCGCCAGGAAGTCCGATTCGACGTCGATGAAGGCTTCGCCCTGGAGTCGGCCTGCTGGCAGACGAACAGGGGCGTCGGGGGGAGTGACGCCCGGCTCGAGAGGATCGATTCGGACACGTACGCCGTCGAGGTCGAGCCGCGATCGGGCACTCGGCTCGAGCAGGTCACTTTCGACATCACCCCCCCTCCAGGGGAAGAGTCCGCCGAAGAGGGGGTGCTGGGGCTGGTGATCCGCCGCGGAGATCTCCCGACCACCGGCCTCCAGCTCCTGGCCCTGGCCGGGCTCGACCTGGTGCTCCTGCTGTCCGGAGCGGCCCTCCTTCACGGGGGGCGGCGTCACCCCAGGCACTCCCGTCCCAGCGTCGGCAACGCCGTCCGTTTGACGTAGACCGGATACGCCGCTGGTCGGATGCCGTCATTAGGTGCCCTCCGTACGCTATCTACTGATCGGGCGGTCGGGGGCGACCGGGACCGAGGGACAGGCACCCAGCGGAGAGGCAGTGAAAGCGCGGGCGGAAGAACTCAGGATCCTCCTGGCCGACGGCCAAGCTCTGTTCCGTGAAGCGGTCAGGGTCGTGCTGGAGAGTCAGCCTGACTTTGCGGTTGTGGAGGAGGCCTCAGACGGGCTCCTGGCCGTCGCTCGCGCCGAGCGAGCCCGTCCAGATATCGCCCTCGTCGACGCCGATCTTCCGAAACGGGACGGCGTGGCGGCCGCGGCGCTGATCAAGGCGCGGATCCCCGAGTGCCGGGTCCTTCTCCTGTCCGCGGAGGAGGACGTGACCACGCTGATCGAGGCGCTCCGGTCAGGAGCCAGCGGATACATCGCCAAGGCCAGCCCCCTGGCCGAGCTGATCGATGCCACCCGGGCCGTTCACCGGGGGGAGACGGTCGTGCCCTCTCACATGATCGGGGACCTCGTGGACCGGCTGCTCCGGGCCCAGGAGGAGCAGGATGACGCTCTCCAGCGGATCTCCCGGCTGACCTCCCGCGAGAAGGAAGTCCTGGCTCTTCTGGCCGACGGGGGCAACAACCAGGTGATCGCCGGGGCGCTGGCGATCAGCCCCCAGACCGCCCGCACGCATGTTCAGAACATCCTCGGCAAGTTGGGCGTCCACTCGCGGCTTGCCGCGGCGGCACTGGTGATCCAGAAGGGCGTCCGCCAGGAGCTGGAGAGAGCCAACGGAGCAGGCTGGAACGGGACAAAGGGAAATTCTTCCCGTACCATGCGTGACGGCCACGGCAGCTCGGCTCGGGCTTCCGTGGCCGCAGCCTTGGGGGAAGGGAAGAGGCGCTGAACGACGTGGAGAACACAGACCCATGAACCGCTCGAAGCCGCTCACGGCGCCGGAAGAGTCGCGCCGGGATGCTGAGGATTACGAGATCGCCGTCGAGCACGACGGTCTCCGGGTGGCACGGGTCCCCGACGGCACGCAGGAGAGCGTCGCCGAGTCATCCCTGCCTCCCGAGGCGTCGAAGGTCTGGGGCATCGGCACACAGTCGCGCTACCGCTGGCTGAGCCTGTCCCTGGTCTGCTCGGATGCCCTGTGCCTGCTCACCGCCCTGATCGTGGCCCACGTGATCCGTTTCGGCGTTGAGCCACCCTCCGCGAACGTGACGCTGCTGATCCTGATCGGGCCGGTCATATGGCTGAGCGTCTTCCACGCGTTCCGCCTCTACTCTCCGCACGTCCTTTCGGCCGCGGAGGAATTCAGGCGGACGGTCAGTGCCGTGTTCGTCGGCATGGTCGTGCTGATCGTGACGGTGTTCTCCATCCAGGCGGTCATCTCTCGCGCCTGGATCGGGTTGACGCTGATCCTGGCACTCGTCCTCGAGCTGGCCACGCGTCGGGCATGGTACTGGTACCGGGGACGCCTCCGATCGGACGGACGGCTCACCCTGCGCACGCTCATCATCGGTTCCAAGGAGGAATCCACCCGGGTGGCCCGGACCTTGGGAGCCCCCGGATCCGGCTTCCATTCGCTCGGGTACATCGATATGTCGAGCCCCTTGCTGTCGGCAAAGGACACGGGGGCAGCGCAGGTCAAGCGCCTTCGGGGGGTGATCCGAGGCCAGGGGGCCGAATGCGTCTTCGTGGCCTCCCCGACCATCGGTGACGATCAGACCCTGGCCGTGGCACAAGCCGCTCGTCTGGAGGGGATCGAGCTGCGCGTGTTCGCACACCTGCCGTTCGTTCTCTCGTCCCGGCTCACGGTCCACACGGTCGGCCCCGACGGCGTCGCCCTCGCCCTCAAGCCGGTGCATGTCTCCCGAACCCAGGCCCTGCTCAAGCGGGGGTTCGACGTCGTGGGCGCCGCGTTCGGGCTCGTGCTGTTCTCCCCGCTCCTGGCCGCGATCGCCATCGCCATCAAGCTGACCTCCCCGGGGCCGGTGCTCTTCCGCCAGCAGCGGGTGACGGAGGGCGGACGGTTGTTCGACATGTACAAGTTCCGGACGATGAGAACCGATTCCCAGGGGATCGAGAGGGCGCACGGGATCGATCCCAGCGCTCCCTTCTTCAAGATGAAGAACGACCCACGGCTCACCCGGGTGGGACGTCTGCTGCGAAACCTGAGCCTGGACGAGCTCCCCCAGCTGCTCAACGTCCTCCGGGGCAACATGAGCCTGGTCGGTCCGCGTGCCCTCGCGGCGAATCAGGTGGCCGCGAACCTCGATCTGCTCGCTCCGCGCCATGAGGTCCGGGCCGGAGTGACCGGGTGGTGGCAGATCAACGGACGGAGCGACGTCAGCCTGGAAGAGGCGGTTCGGATGGACCTCTTCTACATCGAGAACTGGTCGCTGGCGCTCGATCTCTACATCCTCCTGAGGACGGTCGGAGTGGTCCTGCGTGGAAGGGGGGCGTACTGACCATGGTGGGCGACGACCGCCGGGGGGCACGGATCTCCGCGCGTGAGAGGATCCTGGGGCAACCCGTCCATCCCGTGAGCAGGTCTCTGGCCGCTCGAGCCGTGGTGGAGCGGGCGCTGGATGGCATGCCGGGCAGCTACGTGTGTCTCACCAACGTCCATACCACCGTCGAATCCCAGCGCCTGGAGGGCCTCCGGAGTGCCGTCGAGGGGGCCTTCCTCTCGGTTCCGGACGGCAAGCCGCTGACGTGGATCCTCCGTCGCCGGGGACATCGGTCGGCTCAGCAGATCAGAGGAGCCGAGCTCATGCCGCTGGTCGCCGCCGCCGGAAGGGAAGCGGGCCTCCGGCACTTCTTCTACGGGGGTGCCCCGGGGGTCGCCGAGGCGGCCGGCAGGGCGCTGACGCGCCTCGTTCCCGAGGCCCGGGTGGTGGGAGCGTCATCGCCCCCGTTCGCGCCGATCGAGCGGTGGCCGCTGGAGAATCTCCAGGCCCGGCTCCGCGAGACCCGGCCGCACATCCTGTGGCTCGGCCTCGGGGCTCCCAAGCAGGAGATGTGGATGGCCAGCGTAGCGGGGAGGCTGGAGGTGCCGGTGATGATCGGCGTGGGGGCGGCCCTGGACTTCCTCGCCGGCAGCAAGCGAGC
>JBOGWD010000471.1:0-1998 GCA_050693275.1 Actinomycetota bacterium
TCTCGTTCTTCACCTTGCTCCCCTCCCGGTAGCTGCGGCGCAAGAGGTGGGTCTGGTAGACCCGATCCTTGTAGTGGCGACGAGTTGTCACCACGTGCATCGCACCGCCTCGCCTGGGCATAGGAGCAATCTAGCAGTCCGTGCCCCAACAAGCAAGCATATTAGTGACTACACTGAGTGAGCGCTTCGCGTCCGAAAGTGCTGCTCAGCTTGGGGATCCGGGCCTCTCGGGCAAGTAACTTCCGTCTAGCAGGGAGAACGTCGTCCGATGGCAGGTTCGCGGCTGCCTACGGGATCCCCAGCCGGGGCGAGACACCCAAGAGGTCGAAGGCCCGCTGCTGGAGGGGGGTGGGGGTGGTGATCTTGTCGAAGGTGGGGATCGAGGGGTCGGCAGGTTGGATGCGGCCCACCACCACCGTGGCCAGGTCCCTGAGGAGGGTCCCAAAGCTGTGCACCGGAGCCCCCTGGTCGGTGCGCTTGCGAGCCGCCTTGCGACGGGCACGTGGCGAGCGTTGGGCGGGAGCCACCGGGGAGGGACGGGCCGACTCGGCGGAGGCTCGGTCGTCGTCGGCGAACAGCAGCGGGGCGAGAGCGCCTCGCATGTGCCACTCGACGTAGTAGGCCAGCATGCAGATGAACAGGTGAGCCCGGACCCGCTCGGGCTTGCGGTGATGGATGGGGCGGACCAGCAGGTCCATGTTGTAGCAGCGAAAGGCCCGTTCCACCTGAGCCAGGCCCTTGTAGGCCCGCACCACCTGGGGCGCAGGAAGGTGCTCGGCTCCCAGCGAGGTCCTCAGCACATAGATCCCGTCCAAGGCCGCCTCGGAGGCGATCCGCTCCTCGTCCCGACGGAAGGAGAACGACTCCTCGCCGATCTCCAGGACAAAGTGCTTCCCCACCTTGTAGCGGTTCACCACCCGCCCCACGCGGAGGCCGATTTGGTCTTGGCCTCGAAGTGCTCGGGACTTCCTTTGGGTGGCGGCTCGGATCTTGCTGAGCTCGGCCTCGGTGGAGGCGAGCAGGTCCTGGCGCTTTCTGGCCCGCTCTTCGGCCAGCAGGGGATTGCGGCACACCACCAGGCGCTCCCCGGGATACTCGGGGTGGGTGATCTCGGCCAGGTCGCGTTGGTCGAAGAGGGAGAGCTGCAAGTGCCCGGAGCGGGCCAGCTTGGAGATGGCCGGGGACCGCAAGGCGGTGATCCACTCCAGCCCCTTGGTGGGGCGAAGGTCCTCCCGCAACCGGGCCTCGGTGAGCATCCCCCGGTCGCCCACCAACACCACCCGCACCAGGCCGAAGCGGGCCCGTAGCTTGTCGATCTGGCAGGGGAGTGTCTTCGGGTCGGCGGTGGAGCCCTCGAAGACCTCCACCGCCACCGGGCACCCCTCTTGGGTGGTGAGCAGTCCGAAGACGATCTGCGGGCGGCCCCACACCCCGTCCCGGGGATAGCCGAGCTGGGCCAAGGGGCAGTGCCGCCCCTCGAAGGCGGCCGAGCTGACGTCGTAGAGCACCAGGGTCCCCTCGTCCAGATGGCGGCGGGCCAAGGCGGCCTCGATCCGCCCCTGGCGGGAGCCCAGCCAGTCCATGGCCCCGTAGAGGTCGTCCTCGTCGGCCGAGGACACCCCGAGCACCTCCCCGAGCGAGCTCTCCAAGGTGTCAGCCGAAAGCCCCCGGGCGGTGGCCAGCTTGGAGCGGGGGTCGAGGAGGCGGGCCACCACCATGGCCACCGCCAGGTCCCTCCCCCGGCTCCGCCGGGAGTCGATGATCCGCTCCAGCCCCAGGCGCCTCAGGGTGCCCAGGGTGGCCGCCACGTGGCCGTGGGGCCGGGAGCGGACCACTTGGAACGCCTCGGCAAGCGGCCGGCCGGCCCGGCCGCCGCGCAGCACCTGCCGCAAGGCCTCCACTTGCTCCGGTGGCCAGTGGGATAGGTTGGCCAAGGTACGGGTCTTCACCTTGCCGCCCTCCCGGTAGCCTTCTCGCAACAGGATCGCCGGAGGGGAG
>JBOGWD010000472.1:0-1372 GCA_050693275.1 Actinomycetota bacterium
TGGCCGACACCATGTTCGCCTCGGACCTGGCGCCGTGGTGTCCGTACATCTTCTAGGGCCGGCGTGAGCCGGGTCGTCACGTCGGTCACCCTCGATCGAGCCGAGGCCGACCGCTGGCTGCGGCCCCGCGACGGCCTCGTGCTCGAGCGGGAGGTCGGGCCGGGGCGGTTCGAGGCGGCCGAGGGTCCCGTGCTCGGGTACCGCCGGTCGGTGCAGGTCGAGGAGCCGGACGACGGTCGGGCCCGAGTGACCCAGGCCCTGGAGTACCGGCTGGATCTCCCCTACGTGGGCTGGCTGTTCGCCATCCCGGTCCGCCGTGCCCTGGTCGGAGGGGTGACCCGGATGCCGTGGTGGGCCCCGCCGCAGCGGGTGGACGCCCCCGGGGCCACGGCGCTG
This sequence comes from Actinomycetota bacterium, assembly GCA_050693275.1. GTDB lineage: Bacteria > Actinomycetota > UBA4738 > UBA4738 > CALAEC01 > CALAEC01. The sequence goes on from JBOGWD010000472.1 coordinate 397, forward strand.
TCTCTGCTGGCCGTGGCGTCGGTGATCGGCGGGTACCTGACCACGCTCCTGACGTCGTCGATCGCCTTCGCCGCCCGCGACTTCGACTCCGGCTCCACGGCCCTGGGGATCGCCGGGGTGGCGGTTCGGTTCGGCGGGGCGGTGGCGCTGGTGCTGGCAGCCGCGGCGGCGGACCGCCTGGGCAGGCGGCGCGTGATCGTCGGAACGGCCGCCGTCGGGTGCGTGGTCACGGCCACGGGGGCGCTGGCCCCGTCGCTCCCCTGGCTGGCCGCCACCCAGGCCGTGGCCCGGCCGTTCGGCCTGGCCCTACTGATCTGCGTGGCGATCGCTGCCGCCGAGGAGATGCCCGCCGGCTCGCGCGCGTACGCCGTGAGCGTGCTCGGCCTCTCAGGCGGGCTCGGCGCGGGGATCACGTCGATGGCCCTGCCGCTGGCCGACGCGGCTCCGTGGGGTTGGCGGCTGCTGTACGTGCTGCCACTGGCCGGGCTCCCCCTAGTGGCATCGATCGCCCGGCACCTCCCCGAGACCCGCCGGTTCGCGGCCCCCCATCGGGCGGCCCGGCTGGCCGGGCACGGGCGGCGATTCCTGCTCCTCGCTGCATCCGCGGCGCTTTTCAGCCTGTTCGCCGCGCCGGCCTCGTTCTTCGCCAACAGGTATCTGCTCGTGGACCACGGCTTCTCCGCCGCGGCCATCACCGCGTTCACGCTCGGGACCGGCACGCCGGCGGTGATCGGCGTGGTGATCGGCGGACGGCTGGCCGACACCCGAGGTCGCCGCCCGGTCGGGGCGATCGCCTTGGCGGTCGGAACGGCGTGCGCCGCGCTTGTGTTCCTGTCCTCGGGCCTGGCGCTGTGGGGGTGGGCGCTGGCCGGCTCGATCCTCGGGTCGGCCGCGCTGCCGGCCCTCGGCGTGTACGGGACGGAGCTGTTCCCGACCGGAGCCCGGGGACGAGCCGCGGGGCTCCTGGCGGTGGCGG
>JBOGWD010000473.1:0-3380 GCA_050693275.1 Actinomycetota bacterium
CCCGCCCATGATCAGGACCGTGGCGCCGTAGAAGGAGGGGGTGGCCAGGAACTTGCGCCAGAGCTTCTCGGAGCCGTGGATGTCGCTGGCGAAATAGAGCCGGGTCACGCTCCGGTCTCCTCGGGGAGCTCGTGCCAGCGCATCCGCTCGCCGACTATAGACCGTACCCTCCAGCGCAGGCTCTTGGGCGCTTTGTCGATGTGCTCGCTCAGCTCGTGTGCGGAGCGGAGCACGCCATCCTTCTGCTCGAAGCCCTGCAGGCTCCGAGCGTACGCGATCACGGCCCCGAGGGTGTTGGTGCAGGTCCGCCACCATCCCCAGTCGGCGCCCAGGACCTCGGCGATCCGTCCGGGGTTGATCCCCTCGGGGGAGATCGGCTGGTCGGCGAGGAGGGCGCAGGCGTCCTTCAGGTCCTTCTCGTTGACCTCGACCACCTGGAGCTTGGTGAGGAGGAGGTCGGCGGGCGACAGGGTCCGCGGGGTGGCCTCGAGGCCGTGGCCCACGTCGAGATCGTGGCTCAGGTGGATCCGCTCCACGAAGACGTCGAGCTGGCGGGCGTTCGCCGGGTCCCAGAAGTACAGCTGCTGGTGGCCGTGGAGGGCGTTGAACTCCTCATCGGGCGCGTAGCCGAGCGAGCCGAGCAGGTCGGTGATGGCCTTGGCGTCGCCCCTGCGCCCCGCGAGGTCCAGGTCCTTGTACGTCCGGGCCAGGGGAGGCACGCGGGCCGAGGGGCACAGCAGGTTCACGGCCAGGCCGCCCAAGGCCCTGAGGACGACGCCCCCGGTCTCGGCAGCCTCCAGGACCCGGATGACCTCGTCCTTCAGGTCCGCATGGGGCGGTGATCCCGCACTCACGTCGGCCCTCCCCCTTCAGCAGGCGGCATTGTGACACTGCTCGGGCCGCGGGCGTCGGCCGGTATCATGGCCGGGCCGTGGGGGAGCGGAGGGAGCCGGAAGGGGCCACGGGTCCCGAGGTGGTCGGACCGGTCGACCCGTTGAAAGTCCCTCGGTTCGCCGGCCCCTCCACGTTCGCCCGGCTGCCTCGCCGGGACCAGGTCGATCGGTGCGACGTGGCCGTGGTGGGGGTGCCGTTCGACGCCGGGACCACCTACCGGCCCGGGGCCCGGTTCGGGCCGATGGCCATCCGTCAGGCCACCCGGCTGCTCCGTTCCTACCACGCCGGCCTGGACGTCGAGCCGTTCGGGGCCCAGCAGGTGGCCGACGCCGGGGACATCGCCGCCAACCCGTTCGACATCGACGAGGCCGTCTCGCAGATCGAGGCGGGAGCCGACGAGGTGCTCGCAGGAGCCGAGCATCTGCTGGCCCTGGGCGGCGATCACACCATCGCCCTGCCCCTGCTCCGAGCCGTCAACCGGAAGTTCGGCCGTGTGGCCCTGCTGCACTTCGACGCCCACCTCGACACCTGGGACACCTATTTCGGGGCCGCCTACACGCATGGCACGCCGTTCCGCCGGGCCTGGGAGGAGGAGCTGCTGCTACAGGACCGGGCGTGTCACGTCGGGATCCGGGGTCCGCTCTTCTCCCCTCAGGATCTGGTGGACGACGAGCGGTTCGGGTTCTCCATCGTGGGGGCCATGGAGCTCGAGGAGATCGGCGTCCGGGGGGCCGTGGAGCGGATCCGCGAGCGCGTGGGCGACGCGCCCCTGTACGTGTCGGTGGACATCGACGTCCTGGAGCCGGGGCTGGCCCCGGGGACCGGGACGCCGGAGGCCGGCGGCCTGACCAGCCGCGAGGTGCTGGGCATCCTGCGAGGCCTGGCCGGCCAGCGGATCGTGTCTGCGGACATCGTGGAGGTGGCGCCTGCCTACGACAGCGGCGAGGTCACCTCGGTGGCCGCCTCCCACGTCGCCTACGAGCTGCTGGGGCTCTTCGCCAGGGCGTAGCCGGGCGAGCCCCTGTCGGCGGGGCGTGCGAACATACGTTCGTGCGGGGCGAGGCCACGATCCTCCACGCCGACGTGGACGCCTTCTACGCTTCGGTGGAGCAGCGGGATGACGCCCGGCTCCGGGGCCGGCCGGTCATCGTCGGCGGGGGGGTGGTCCTGGCGGCCAGCTACGAGGCCCAGGCCCACGGGGTCCGCACGGCGATGGGCGGCTCGAGGGCCCGACGGCTGTGCCCCCAGGCGATGGTGGTCACGCCCCGGATGTCGGCTTACTCCGAGGCCAGCAAGGCGCTGTTCGAGGTGTTCGAGGACACCACGCCGCTGGTCGAGGGGCTGTCGATCGACGAGGCGTTCCTCGACGTCGGGGGGCTGCGCCGGATCTCGGGCTCGCCCACGGACATCGCCGTGCGGCTGCGGCGCGAGGTCCTGGACCGAGTCGGGGTTCCCATCACGGTCGGGGTGGCCCGGACGAAGTTCCTGGCCAAGGTGGCCAGCGGGGTGGCCAAGCCCGACGGGCTGCTCGTGGTCCCGCCCCGCGGTGAGCTGGCCTTCCTCCACCCCCTCCCGGTCGAACGCCTCTGGGGGGTCGGACGGGTCACTGCCCACAAGCTCTACAGCCACGGGCTCACGACGGTCGGCCAGGTCGCCCGGCTCCCCGAGTCGACGCTCGTCTCGATGCTGGGGCGGGCGTCGGGCCGGCACATCCACGCCCTGGCCCACAACCACGATCTCCGGCCGGTCGAGGTGCGCCGCCGCCGGCGCTCGATGGGGGCGCAGCGGGCGCTCGGTTGGAGGCCGAAGACGCCCGAGGGTCTCGACGCCACACTCGTCGCGCTGGTCGACCGTCTCGGCCGTCGGCTGCGGAAGGCCCATCGGGTCTGCCGCACCGTCGTGCTCCGACTGCGCTTCGATGATTTCTCCCGGGCGACCCGGTCGCACACGCTGCTGGAGGCGACCGCCAGGACCCGGACGATCATGGCCACGGCCAGGGGACTGCTGACGACCGCCATGCCGATGATCGAACGTCGGGGCGTCACACTCGTCGGCGTCACGCTCACCAACCTCGGCGGCGACGGGGCCATCCAGCTCGCGCTGCCGTTCGACGGCGGCCGCGGCGCCTCCCTCGATGTCACGCTCGATGCCGTGAAGGATCGTTTCGGATCGGACGCCATCACCCGGGCCGTGCTGCTCGGTCGGCGCCAGGACATGTCGGTTCCGCTCCTCCCCGACTGAGGCGCCAGACCCGCACCGGGGTGAGCTCGATGAAGGCTAGTCGCTGGTTTCGTCCCGTTCGGCGCTGGCCTTGATGGGATCGTCGACGGCGTCTTCCACAGGTACGCCGTCCTCGGTGACCCCGTAATCGAACCGGAATTGCGCTCCTGCTCTTCGCCACAATCGCACGCTCATCTCGGGAGATTCCGAGGAGATACTGTCCATTCGCAGCTGGAGAGCATCCAGGTAACGCTTCGGGTCCCCTC
>JBOGWD010000474.1:0-5015 GCA_050693275.1 Actinomycetota bacterium
TCCGCGAGTCCGAGCTGTTCGAGGGCCTGTAGCCCGTGCCGGTCGTGGTCACCGGGGCCTCCGGTGGGGTCGGCCGGGTGCTGGTCCCGATGCTGGCCGATCGGGGCGAGGTGCGCGCCGTGATCCGTGACCGCTCGGCGGCCGACGCCCTCCGGGACGCCGGGGCCAAGGTGGCCGTCTGCGACCTGGCCGACACCTCGGCGCTGGCCGTCGCCATGACCGGGGCGCACACGGTGATCCATCTGGCCGGGGGTCTCGACCTGCCGGACGATCGGGCCTACGAGGCGGCCAACCTCGGGACCGCCCGCGACGCGCTGGAGGCCGCGGGGGATGCCGAGGTGACGCGGTTCCTGTTCCTCTCCTACCCGGGAGCCGCACCCGACTCGACCAACGCGTACCTTCGGGCCAAGGGGATGGCTGAGCGGATCGTCCGCGAGTCCGGCCTCGAGCATGTGATCCTGCGGAGCACCCACGTGTACGGGCCCCGACAGCGGTGGCTCGACGAGATGCGGGCCGCGGCGTCTCGCCCGTTGGCCGCCATCGTGGTCGGCTCCGGCCGCCAGGAGGTCGCGCCCTCGTACGTCGAGGACGTGGCCCGGGCTCTGGCCGCCGCAGACGACCGCACGGGGGGCGCCTCGGGGACCCTCGGCCTCCAGGGACCCGAACGGGTGACCATCGATGGGCTCACCGACCTGCTGGCCGGGCGGGCCCGACGCAAGATCCATCTCGGCCCCGGGGGCGCCCGAAGGGCGGCCCGGCTCCTGGGCCGCCGCCTGTCACTGACGATGCTGGAGGTCCTGGCCGCCGACTCACTGGCGGACGCGCCCGACGCGGCCGGGGAGCTCGGCCTGGCGCCCACCCCGCTCGAGGACGGCCTGGCTGCCTCGGGCGTGACCCCGTAGCGTCCTCGCTCGCGATCGGCCCTTCTCGATCTGCACGGAATCTCCACGATCACGACACCAGCTGCGCGCACGCTCGCCCTAGACTCTGTGCTGGTGAACCCGCGCCGGATCCTCGTGATCGAGGACGAGGCGACGATCGCCGCGTCGGTCGCCGCCCGCCTCCGCAAGGAGGGGTTCGACGTCGATCTCGCGGGGGACGGTCCATCGGGCATCGATCGGTGTCGTCAGCTCCGGCCGGACCTCGTGATCCTCGACGTGATGCTCCCGGGCGTCGATGGGATCGAGGTCTGCCGGGAGATCCAGCGGGAGCATCCCGTCCCCGTACTGATGCTCACCGCGCGGGATACCGAGTCGGATCTCCTGGTCGGCCTGGGTGTCGGCGCCGATGACTACATGACGAAACCGTTCAGCCCTCGCGAGCTCGTGGCTCGGGTCAAGGCGCTGCTCCGTCGGGTGGAGCGCCGGCCGCCGGTGGGGAGCCCCCTCATCGCCGGAGACCTCGAGATCGACGCGGCGACGCGGCGAGTCCGGCGGGCCGGCAAGGAGGTGGAGCTGACCCGCACCGAGTTCGGCCTCCTCGCCGCGCTGGCCGAGCGGCCCGGCCAGGTGCGGAGCCGCGAGTGGCTGCTCTCGCGGGTGTGGGGATACCGGGACGGCTCGGGCCCGCGGACCGTCGACTCCCACATCCGAGCCGTCCGTCGGAAGCTGGGATCGGACTCGATCCGAACCGTCCACGGCGTGGGATACGCCCTCGAGGTGCGGGACCGATGAGGCCCCGCCGGCTCCGACCGCTCGATCCCCTCTCTTCCATCAAGTTCAAGCTCAGCGTCGTCATCGTGGCTGCCGTCGGGGCGACCGTGCTTGTGCTCTCCCTGGGGCTCCGAGCTGACCTGCCGATCGTCCTCGTCGGGCTGGCGTCCGGCGTGCTGGCGCTGGGCGTCGTGCACATCCTGGCCCGAGGGATGACCTCACCGTTGCGGGAGATGGCCGCGGCGACCAGAGCCATGGCAGGCGGCGACTACTCGCGCCGAGTGACCGCCAGCTCGCGGGACGAGGTCGGCGAGCTCGCCCGGGCGTTCAACGCCATGGCGGCGGAGCTCGGTGAGACGGACCGGATCCGTCGCGATCTCGTCGCCAACGTCTCGCACGAGCTCCGGACCCCGATCACCGCATTGCGTGCCGCTCTCGAGAACCTCGTGGACGGCGTCGAGCCCCCGGATCCGCACACGCTGCGCACGATGCTCGCTCAGGTGGAGCGGCTCGGCCGGCTCGTGGATCAGCTCCTCGACCTGTCCCGCCTGGAGTCGGGCGTGGTCCCGCTCGAGCGCCGCCCGTTCGAGCTCCGGGTCATGATCGAGCAGGCTGTCCGCGAGTCGCGCCTGCATGCCGAGCAGGGGATGGACCGGAATGTGCGCCTCTCCGTGGAGGTCCAGCCAGAGGGACTGCTGGCCGACGGAGACGCCGAGCGGATCCACGAGGTCGTCGCCAACCTACTCGAGAACGCCGTGCGCCACTCGCCGGAGGGCGGCGAGGTGGCCGTCCGCGCCCACGCGGACGGCGAGCGGGTGTGGATCGAGGTGACCGACCAGGGACCGGGCATCCCCGAGCACGAGACATCGCGCGTGTTCGACCGGTTCTACCGAGCCGATACCGCGAGGGCCTCGCGCGACGGAGGGACCGGGCTCGGGCTGGCTATCGCGAAATGGATCGTGGACGTCCACGGCGGAGACATCTGGGTGGAGCGCAACAAGCCCCGAGGGTGCCGAATGGTGGTAGCCCTCCCGAAGGGGGCGGCGTGACAGGGGTGTCGGTGACGGCGGAGTGGTCAGGAGAGCTCGCCGAGGAGCCCGCCGCGCCGCCGGCTGCTGCGCTGGCCGCGGCGGGGGTGGCCCTGGTCGCGGCTGCCACGATCCCGGGACAGCCGGTGGGGCTCGGCGTGTTCCTCGTGGTCGTTGGGGCTGCGGGGGCTGTGGCCCTGTCGCGGCCCCGCGAGCTCGGCGCGGAAGCGGCGGTATTCGGCGTGCTGGCGGTGGCCCTGGTCAGCATGTCCGTGCTTCGGTCGGCCGAGTGGCTCCATGCGGTTGACTTCCTGGCCGCCGCTGGGCTGGGCGCCCTCGCCGTCACGGGTGGACCGACGTGGGCCGAGATCTTCCGGGCCCCGATCATCGTGCTGAGCCGGGTGACGGTCGCGTTCCCCTTCCTGGTACGGACGCTCGGCCGTGGAGACCGCCGGCTCCGGCGGCTTTTGCCCGCTCTGCGTGGCGCAGCCCTCGGAGCGGGTCTCCTGGCGGTGTTCGGAACGCTGTTCGCAGCCGCCGACGGGGCCTTCTCCAAGCTGGTCGGCGAGCTCCTCGTTCCCGACTGGGACCTCTCGCTCCTCCCGGCGAGGATCCTTGTGTTCGGGATCGTGCTCCTCGGAGTCGCGAGCCTTGCTTCGGCCGGCACGCGGTACCTCAGGGCCGGGACGGGGAAGACGCTCGACCCGACGCCTCGCCGCGGTCTCGGGCGCACCGAGTGGACGGTCGCGCTGGGGCTGCTGGACCTGCTGTTCGCCGCGTTCGTGGCGGTGCAGATCGCCGTCCTCTTCGGTGGACGGGGTCACGTGCTTGACACCGCCGGGCTCACGTACGCCGAGTACGCACGCGAGGGGTTCTTCCAACTCGTCGCGGTCGTTGCCCTGACGCTCGCGGTGGTCGCCGGCGCCGTGCGGTGGTCCCGCCGCCAGCAGCCCGCCGACAGGAGACTCCTCCAGGTCCTGCTCGGTCTGCTCTGCGGGCTGACCCTGGTGGTACTGGTCTCCGCCCTGAGGCGGCTTCTGCTGTACGAAGAGACGTTCGGATTCACACGCCTGCGCGTGTCCGTGCACGCCGCGATCCTGTGGTTGGCCGCAATGTTCATCCTGGTGATGGTGGCCGGTGCTCTGTGGAACGGCCGGTGGCTTCCTCGAGCCTCGGTAGCCCTTTCCGCGGTGGCCCTTCTCCTGTTCTCGGTGGCGAACCCGGATCGCATGGTGGCCGAACAGAACGTAAAGCGGTACAGGGCCAGCGGTGCGATCGACCTTGCTTACCTGGCCCGATTGAGCCCTGACGCGTTGCCGGCACTGAGCCGTCTCCCGGGATCGCTGCGGGCCTGCGCGCTGGCCCCACACGCCGGGTTGCGTGACAGCCAGGACTCGCTAGTGGGCTGGAACCTTGCCCGCCAGCGCGCCCGGGAGGAACTCCGAACGACCCCGGGCACCTCGCCATGCCTGCTTCCATCCACCCTCCCCGGCAGCTGGTACTGATGCGAGCCGTAAGGAGCGATCTCGTCGTCGAGGCCGATGAGCGGTTCGGGTTCGTGGATCTCACGGACGACGTGCGGCGGGCGGTGAAGGACAGCGGCATCACCGAGGGCTGCGTCGTGGCGTTCTGTAGGCACACGACGTGCTCACTCTTGATCAACGAGTGGGAGGAGGGTGCGCTGGAGGACCTCCGGCGTTGCCTCGAGGTCCTGCTCCCCGCCGACGCTTCTTACGCTCATGACGATCTCCGGCGGCGCCGGCACAACCTGGAGGAGGATCACGAGAGGCCCAATGGCCGTTCTCACGTGGCGCAGATGCTGCTCGGAGGCTCCTCGCATGCCGTTCCCTGCTCGAATGGGGAACCGCTCTTCGGCCGGTGGCAGCGGCTCATGCTCTTTGAGCTCGATGAGCCGAAGGAGCGGCGAGTCCTCTTCCACGTCTTTGGCGAATAGCTGATCGACTGGGCGGGTACATACATTCGTAAGACATAGGAAGGAGGCACCATGTCCACGATCGAACAGTCCATCGATGTGGAGGTCCCGGTACGCACCGCGTACAACCAGTGGACCCAGTTCGAGGAGTTCCCCGAGTTCATGGAGGGGGTGGAGGAGGTCAAGCAGATCACCGACGATCGCCTCCGGTGGCGGGTCGAGGTCGTCGGCACGGAGCGCGAGTGGGAGGCCCAGATCGACGATCAGCGCCCCGACGAGCGGATCGCCTGGCACAGCCTCGACGGTCCCATGCACGCGGGCGTCGTCACCTTCCATCGCCTCGATGACTCGCGGACCCGGGTCATGCTTCAGCTCGAGTGGGAGCCGGGCGACGCGGCCGAG
>JBOGWD010000475.1:0-3442 GCA_050693275.1 Actinomycetota bacterium
GTGGCGCCGGCCCTCGGCGGGCCCGCCACCACCTCGCTCGGATCGACCTCCACGACCCCGTCCCGCACGCGAGCCGGCAGCCGATCGAGGCCCCGGGAGACCGGACCGGCCAGGGCGAACCCACGCCGGTCGAACACCGCTCCGTGCGCCTCCTGGAACGCGTCGGCGAACGGACAGTACAGCGCGCGATGGCCGAGGTGGGGTGTCCGGGCGGAGAGCGCGATCGGCCCATCGTCCGTGCGAACCACGAACAGCCGGAAGGCCTCGTGGTAGATCACCTCGTCTTCCTCGAGCGCCGACGCCGACGCGACCGGACGCCAGTCCCCCCCGCCGACGGACGACAGCACGTAGGCGGCCGGGAGCACGATGAGGAGACCCACCAGGATGGCCATCGAGCGTCGACGCCCGGTCCCCGGCTGCGGAAGCTCCGGCGCCCGCTGCCCGTTCCCCTGGACCCGGTCGCTCACGCCGCTCAGGGGATCACGGCGACGCCGACGAGCTCGACCCGGGCCTCGGCATCGAAGAGCTCGGTAGTGCCCAGCAGGGCCATGGCCGGGTAGTGCTTCCCGAAATGCCCTCGCCACGCCGTGCCGAGCTGGGAGAGGAGCCCGCGGTACTCCCCCACGTCGGTGGCGAAGATCAGCAGGTTCACCAGGTGCTCGGGGCGGCCCCCAACGGCCCGAAGCGCTTCCACGACATTGGCGCACGCCTGGTCGAACTGCTCCACGAGGCCGCCGGCGATCGACCCGTCCGTGCGGTGCCCGGCCTGCCCGCCCAGGTACACCGTGGTCCCCGCCGCAGCCACCGTGGCATGGGCGTAGCCGATCGGCCGCGGCAGCGTGTCGGGGTTGACGTTGCGGTGCGGGCCGTCGGTCACCGGCCCCGCCACCTCGGGTCCCGGCCCTCCCGGAAGGCCCGGTAGAACTCCCGGTGATCCTCGCTGGTCATGAGGAGGGCCTGGGTCATCGCCTCCAGCTCGAGGGAGCCGGCTAGATCGAGGTCCTGCTCCCGGGACAGCAGGAGCTTGGTGGTGGCGTGGGCCAGTGCGGGGCCCTCGGCGAGCCGACGGGCCAGGGCCCCGGCCTCCGCCGGCAGAGCATCGTCGTCGACCACGCGATAGGCCAGACCCAGCTCTCCGGCGCGGCCCGCCGGCACATCCTCACCGAGGATCAGCAGCTCGGTGGCCCGCCCCAGCCCGACCAGTCGCGGCAGGAGGTAGGCCGCGCCCATGTCGGCACCGGCCAGCCCCACCCGGGTGAACAGGAAGGCGAAGCTCGCGGACCGGGCCAGCACCCGGAGGTCGGCGGCCAGCGCGATCACCGCCCCGGCACCCGCGGCCACCCCGTTCACGGCCGCCACGATCGGCTGGGGGCACTCGCGCATCCGCTGGACCACCGCCCCGGTCATGCGGGTGAACTCGAGCAGCTCCTTCGTCCCCATCCCCTGGAGCGCGCCGATGATGTCCTCGACGTCCCCGCCGGAGCAGAACCCCCGGCCGGTCCCGGTGATCACCACCGAGCGCACGTCGTCTCGCTGGGGGAGCTCGGCCAGCAGCTCCCGGAGGTCCGCGTACACGTCGAACGTCAGCGCGTTGAGGCGCTCCGGACGGTCGAACGTGAGCGTGGCCACGCCGTCCTCGACCTCGAAGCGGAAGTGCTTCCAGCTCTCGGTGAACGGCACCGAACCACGGAACGGGCTCACGGCTCAGGCGAACGCGTCCAGGCCCGTCAGGGCCTTCCCCAGGATGAGCGTGTGGATCTCGCTGGTGCCCTCGTAGGTCAGGACGGACTCGAGGTTGTTCATGTGCCGGACGACCGGGTACTCGAGCGTGATCCCGTTCGCGCCCAGGATCGACCTGGCCTCGCGGCAGATCTCCAGGGCCTCGCGGACGTTGTTCAGCTTCCCGAGGGAGATCTGCTCGGGTCGGACGCGTTCCTCGTCCTTCATCCGGCCGAGGTGGAGGGCCACCAGCATCCCCTTGTTGATCTCGACCGCCATGTCCACGAGCTTGCGCTGGGTGAGCTGGAACGCGCCGATCGGCTTGCCGAACTGGGTCCGGGTGCCCGCGTACTCGAGGGCCGCCTCGAAGCACGCTCTGGCGGCGCCCATCGAGCCCCACACGATCCCGTACCGGGCCTCCGACAGGCACGAGAGCGGCCCCCGCATCCCGGTCACCTCCGGCAGAACGGCATCCTCCGGCAGCCGGACGTCGTCGAGGACGAGCTCCGAGGTGACCGAGGCCCGCAGCGAGATCTTCCGCTCGATGTCGTTGGCGGTGAACCCCCGGGTCTCCGTGGGAACGACGAACCCGCGGATGCCCTCATCGGTCTGCGCCCACACCACGGCCACGTCCGCGACGCCGCCGTTGGTGATCCACATCTTCGTTCCGTTCAGCACCCAGTCGGATCCGTCCCGGCGGGCCGAGGTGCGCATGCTGGCCGGGTCGCTGCCCACATCGGGCTCCGTCAGCCCGAAGCACCCGATGGCCTCCCCCGCGGCCATCCGAGGGAGCCAGCCCTCCTTCTGTTCCTCGGAGCCGAACCGCCAGATCGGGTACATGGCCAGCGAGCCCTGGACCGAGACCAGGCTTCGGACCCCGCTGTCGCCCGCCTCGAGCTCGTGGCAGGCCAGCCCGTACATCACCGCGCTGGCCCCGACCGTCCCGTACCCATCGAGGTGCATCCCCAGCAGGCCCATGCCCCCGAGCTCGCCGGCCAGCTCCCGCGACGGCAGCTCGCCCCGCTCGAACCACTCGGCGATCTCGGGCAGGATCCTGCTCTTCACCCAATCACGAGCCGTGTCCCGGACGGCTCGCTCCTCGTCCGAGAGCAGGTGGTCGAGGTCGAGCAGATCGAGCGGCTTCAGCACGTCGCGCCCGTCTCGTGACGCCATGGGTACACGATAGCGAACCCCGGAGTGGTCAGCCCGCTGGGATATCCATCGGCACGCTCTTCAGGCTCTCCTGGAGCCGCGACTCCTCGTATTCGACCTCGGGGAGACGATCGTTCAGGTAGTCGTCGTAGGCCTGCATGTCGAAGAAGCCGTGACCGGAGAGGTTGAACAGGATCACCCGCTCGTCCCCCGCCTCCTTGGCGGCCTCGGCCTCCTCGATCACCGCCCGGATGGCGTGGGCCGGCTCGGGCCCGGCGATGATCCCCTGGGCCCGGGCGAATCGCGAGGCGGCCTCGAACACCTGGTTCTGGGTGAACGCCTTCGCCTCCATGTGCCCGTTCTCCACCAGCAGGGACAGCGACGGAGCATCGCCGTGGTACCGGAGCCCGCCGGCGTGGACCGGGGTCGGCACGAAGGTATGCCCCAGCGTGTACATGGGGAGCAGCGGGGTCATCTGGCCCGTGTCGCCGAAGTCGTAGGCGAACCTCCCCTTGGTGAGCGTGGGGCAGGCCGCCGGCTCCGCGGCCACGAACCGTGCCTCGAGCTCGCC
>JBOGWD010000476.1:0-25362 GCA_050693275.1 Actinomycetota bacterium
GGTGATGCGGGTCCTGGCCGCGTCCGGCTGCTCGCTGGCCGAGGCCGACCGGATCCGCCGTCACCTCGACGACGACGTCGAGATCGACGACCTCCGACGGGACTTCCTGTTCCGGGCCACGGCGGCCGGCCTCGGCTCGGGCGACGCCGAGACCGTGTGGCGAGAGCTGGCCTCGTTCGCCTCGTTCGGCTTCTGCAAGGCCCACGCCGCCGCCTTCGCCGTGCCCACGTACCAGTCGGCGTGGCTGAAGGCCCACCACACCGCGGCGTTCCTGGCCGGGGTGCTCACCCACGAGCCGGGGATGTATCCCCGCCGGCTGATCGTCGAGGACGCCCGCCAGCACGGCGTCCCGATCCTCCCCCTCGATGCGAACCACAGCCACAAGACCTACACCGTGGAACGCGTCGAGGCGGGCGGGGCCGAGCGGGCTGCTCGGACTCGAGTCGGGTCCGCAGCCAGTGAGTGGCACGCGGCCGATGTTCCGGAGCCTGGATCCATGTCTCCGGCGCCTCGACGACGCCCGCCCCGGCCCGCGCCCGCCCCGGGTTCCGGCACGCACGGTGGTCACTGGGGGAGGCGAGCGGCGTCGGCGGAATCGCGCGCAGGCCCGGCGGGAGCCGGGCCGAGCACGTTGGAGCGTAGACGTCGCGAAGGCTCGACCAGTGGAACACCTGAGCCTGCGTTCGGGATCCGGATCGGGCTGCAGGACGTGCACGGGATCTCCGACGAGGAGATCGGCTCGATCCTGGGGGCCCGCGCCGAGCGGCCGTTCACCTCGGTCCTGGACTTCATGCGTCGGACCGGGGTGTCCCGCCCCGTCATGGAGGCCATGGCGCACGCGGGCGCGCTCGATGAGCTCGACGGCGTGCCCCGGGCCACGAGGCGCGACCGGCTGTACGTGGCCATGACGGCGGATCCGCAACGGGATGAGGCGCAACTGGGGCTGTCGATCGACGGGGACGGCGGCCCGCCGGGGCTCCGCGAGTACACCGACGCCGAGCGGGTCCGGGCCGAGCTCGAGGTGACCGGCATGGACGTGTCGCGGCACCTGCTGTCGTTCTACGAGCCGGTGCTGGCGGCCATCGGCGTGGTCCGGGCGGGGGAGCTCCGGCGTCGTCGCGGTGACGAGTGGGTCATGGTGGCCGGGGTGAAGGTGTCCTCGCAGCCGCCTGCGGTGCGCAGCGGCCAACGGATCATCTTCCTCACCCTCGACGACGCCACCGGGCCGATCGAGGTCACCGTGTTCGAGCGGGTCCAGGATCGGTGCGCCCGCACGGTCTTCCACGGGTTCCTCCTGGCTGTATGGGGCCGCCTGCGGCGGACGGGCGTCGGCGGCGTGAGCATCGCGGCCGAGGAGGTGTGGGACCTGGTGGCCCTGAACCAGGCCCTCCGCGAGGGTAGGCTGGCCCGGACCATGGCGGCCGCGGAGGGATCGGCGGAGCGGTCGCCACGCAAGCTCTGGCACGCCAGCGGGGGATCGGCGGGATGGTGAACGGCTCGAGCGAGGATCGTCCGGTCCACGAGGAGCTGCTCCTCGAGGTTCCCCGGCCGCACCCCGACTCCGGCCGCCCCCCGCGACTCCTGGCGATCCGCCCGTTCCTGTGGCTGGTCCTCGGCGAGATGCTGGCGAACGTGGGGCTGTGGGCGTTCTTCGTGGCCTCCGAGGGCGAGGCCGTGTTCCGGTTCGACGCCACCCCGACCCAGCTGGGCATCCTGATCTCGTCGTACTCGGTGACCTTCGTGGCCGCCTCGCCCGCCCTCGGGCTCGTGGCGGACCGGTGGAGCCCCAAGCGTCTGATCATGCTGGCGCACGCCGGCGCGTTCGTGTTCCTGTTCCTGGCCTCCCGGGCGCCGTCGCTCCCGTGGCTGTACGGCGCCACCGCCCTGTTCGGCCTGGCCGAGGCGGTGGTGTGGCCGGCCCGGGGCGCGCTCGTGCCGCTCCTGGTCGAGGAGCGCCGGCTGGTCCAGGCCAACGGGATGATGGGCGTGGCCTGGCAGGTCCCGCTGGTGATCGGGCCGGCCCTGGCGGCGCTGGCCGTGCGCGTGCTCGGTTCCGACGGTCCCTACTACCTGGCCATGGTCGCGGTGGCTCTCTCGCTTCCCCTCTACGCGCTGATCCCCGATCGCCGCAAGCCCGGCCGGGAGGAGCGCGAGCGGTTCGTGGCGGATCTCGTGACCGGCTTCCGGGAGGGCCTGCGGACCCCGGCGATCCGAGCCGTCATCGTCCGGGCGGTCGTGGCCTACCTCCTCCTGGGGATGGTCATCACGCTGGAGACGCTCTACATCAAGGAGAACCTCGGTCGGGGGCAGGACTTCCTGGGGGTGGCCTTCTCGGTGACGGGCGCCGGTGCCGTGCTCGGCTCCCTGGTCCTGGTGGCGCTGAAGCACGGGGTGGGGCGAGAGCATGTGCTGATGGCCGTCGGGCTGAGCGGCGGCGGTGTCGGATACGTGCTGTACATCGGGACGTCCTCGGCGGTGATCTCCCTGGTGGGCGCGTTCCTGTTCGGGGCGGGGTTCACCTTCTTCTCCTCACCCGGCCAGGCCCTGATCCAGCGGGTGGCCGCTCATCCGGGGAAGGTCACCTCGGTGTACGCCATGCTGAGCGAGGGTGGTCCGCTGGTGGCGGCGCTGCTGGTGACCGCCCTGGGGGGGCTGATCACGGTCCAGCCGTGGCTCGTCGCCTCGGCGGTGCTGTTCACGGTCCTGGGGCTGGCCAGCCTCCCCGGCGCTCGCCGTCGGGGTGAGCTCTCCGGCCCGGACGAGGTCTCGGAGCCGGCCGGCGCGTCATGAGTGGACCGGGGCGCCCCGCCGAGCCGATCCTCCACGTCGACATGGACGCGTTCTATGCGTCCGTCGAGGTCCTCAAGGATCCGGCGCTCGAGGGCCGGCCCGTGGTGGTGGGCGGCCCCGGCCCTCGGGGCGTGGTGATGTCGGCCTCCTACGAGGCCCGGCGGTACGGCGTCGCCTCGGCCATGCCCGCGGCCCGGGCCCGCCGCCTGTGTCCGGCGATCGTGTTCGTGGCCCCGGACTTCGCCTCGTACCGGGCGTACTCGACCCGCCTCCGTGAGGTGCTCCTCTCCTTCACCCCGCTGGTGGAGCCGCTGTCGCTCGACGAGGCGTTCCTCGACGTGTCCGGGGCCACCAGGCTGTTCGGGCCGCCGGCCGAGATCGCCGCTGCGGTCAGGGCCCGGGTCATGGCGGAGCTCTCTCTGAACTGCTCGGTGGGAGTGGCCCCGACCAAGTTCCTGGCCAAGATGGCCTCGGCGGCGGCGAAGCCGGACGGCCTGGTGGTGGTGGTGGCCGATGGGGCCCTCGAGTTCCTCCATCCGCTCCCCGTCGGTGCCCTGTGGGGCGTGGGCCAGCGCACCCACGACGTCCTGGAGCGGCTCGGGGTCCGGACGGTCGGCGAGCTGGCGGCGGTCCCCGCCCGGGTGCTGGAGCGGACCCTCGGTGAGGGAAACGCCCGACACCTGGCCGACCTCGCCGCCGGACGGGACGAGCGCGCGGTGGTCCCCTACGAGGCTCCCAAGCAGGTCAGCCACGAGGAGACCTTCGACCGGGACATCGACGCGGATGACGATGTGATGCGCGAGCTCCTTCGACTGTCGTTCCGGGTGGCGTCGCGGCTCCGGGAGGAGGGATTTCGGGCCAGAACGGTGACGCTGAAGGTCAGGCTGGCGAGCTTCACCACGCTCCACCGATCGCGAACGTTCCCCGATTCGTCCGACGCCGGCGCCGACCTCTACCGGGCGACGGCCGAGCTCTACCGGGCCATCCCGGGGGAGCGGCGACGGATCCGCCTGCTCGGCGTGGCCACCTCGGGCCTGGTCGCCGCGGGCGCCGACCAGCTCGCGTTGGTCCGGGCGGGGCGGTGGGAGGACGCCGAGAGGGCCCTCGACCGGATCGAGCGCCGGTTCGGGCGGGGGGCGGCGATCCCGGCCGCGCTCCTGGGCCCGGAGGGAGGTCGGTCGGGACACCGGTGAAAGATCGGCGTTCCGTTCCTATAATGCCAAGGGTCCGCCCGAACGCGAGAGGGTCGGGAGCCATGCCTCTGTCAGAGCACGAGCAGCGCATCCTCGAGGACATCGAGCGACGCCTTCAGGAGGAGGATCCCCGGTTCGCCCAGCAGGTAGCCCGGACCTCCCTGCATTCCCACGTGGCCCGGCGGCTCCGATGGGGCGGAGCCCTGTTCCTGGTCGGCTTCGTCCTCCTGATCCTGTTCGCGGTCTCGGTGTGGCTGGCCATCGCCGGCTTCGGGGTGATGCTGACCGCGGCGCTCTTCGTCTACAACGAGGTGCGTCGGATGGGACGGGACCAGGCCCGAGCCCTGGGCACGTCGGGACGCTTCTCGCTGGCCGCGCTCCTCGCTCGATGGAGCCAGCGATTCCGCGGCGAGCCGCCGCCGAGCGACTAGCCGGTCGGCCGTTCACGCGCTCGCCCGTCGCCTCTACCTGCGGTGTTGCTTCGGAGACGCGGTTTGGTCTACAAACCATCCGTTCCTTCCCCGGGGCGCGGCGACATGGTGGTCGCGTCCACATGAGACCGAGCTCGGGGAAACGGAGGGGCAGTGGACGCGTTCACGTCGCATCAGGCGTCGCGGTTGACCGGGTGCACGCCGCGGCAGCTCCGATACTGGGACCAGATCGGGCTGGTATCACCGTCGGTCCAGCGAACCGGCGGCCGGTCGGGCGTGCCTCGTCTCTACTCCTTCCGCGACCTGGTGGCCCTGCGGGTGGTGCGGTCCCTCCTGGACGGCGGCATGTCCCTCCAGCGTGTCCGCCGGGCCTTCGAGTACCTCCGGCGGAACGCCGACCTCGAGGGTCACCTCTCCGAGGTCAAGCTGATCACGGATGGGGTCAGCATCTTCAAGGTCGCCCGGCGTCGAGGTGAGATCGTCGACGCCCTCCGGCAGGGCCAGATGGCCTTCTTCGTGGCCATCGATGAGATCGCCCGGAACGTGGACGAGGAGGTCACCGCGTTCCGCCGGGACCGCGAGCAGTTCATCCGGGCCCTCCGCGACGCCGCCCGGCAGGTCCGGGCGGAGTCCCAGGGCTAGCGAGCGGAGAACGTCCGGCCGGGGGGTCGCAGGGCCCCGGCCGCCACCCGGAACGGGCCCGAGTGCCGCCTGATGTCCCGCAGGGCGAGCCGGGCCGCCGCCACCGCCTCCGAGGCCTCGTCGGTCCCCACGCCGCCCGCCGAGTACATCGCCCGCCCGACGATGGCCGTGAGGCGGTCCAGGTGGCCGTCCGAGGGCGCCGCCTCGTCCAGGAGGCGGGACCGGTACTCCAGCGGGGTCTCGCCCGGCCGGCGACCCAGGCCCACATCGGCCGCCCCCGCTTCCAGGAGGCGATAGGCCGCCAGCGCCCTGCGCCGGGGGGTCCGGGCCCGAGCCAGGGCGGCACGCCGGGCCACCGTCTTCACCGGCGGGATCAGCAGCGCCGCGGCCGTCCCCGCCGCCAGCAGCGTCAGGAGCACCTCGCGCAGCGGGAAGCCCCGGTCCGGCCGTGGAGAGACCTGGGGCCGCGATGGGGCCGCGATCGTGGGGACGCCCGCGAACGCTTCGCGTTCGCTGGCCCCCGGACCAGGGCCGAAGGGGTCGGAGGAACCATCGATGCCCGGCAGGTTCGCGTCGGGCCGAAGGCCGGCGGGCACCTGAGTGAGATACCCGGCGGTGGGGTTGTCCCGCGTCGGCGTGGGCTCGAAGGCCAGCCACCCGTAGTCGGGGAACAGCACCTCGGGCCAGGCATGCACGTCCTCGGTGGTGATGCGGTACCGCTGGGACCGATCGGGATCGCCCGGCAGGAATCCGACCGCCACCCTGGCCGGGTAGCCCAGCGTCCGGGCCAGCACCGCCATCGTTCCGGCGAACTGCTCGCAGTACCCGGTCTGCGACTGCTCCAGGAAGTACAGGAGGTCCGGAAGCCCGTGGCCGGCCGGGGCCCGCTCGTCGTACGTGAACGTCCGCAGGTACTCCTGGACGGCCAGCATCTTCCGGAACGGCGTCTCGGCCGCCGCCGTGAGCTCGCCGGCGATCTCGAAGATCCGGCCCGGGGTGTCGGGCGGGAGGGCCGTGTATCGGTCTTCGGCGGCGGCGTCCCGCGGGTCGAGCTGGTCGAGCCGGGACGGTGGGGGCACGGGGACGATCGAGGTCACCTGATACCGGAACTCCCTGCCGGGCTCGTCGTCGGTGGCCAGGATCCCGGTCTCCGGCTCCCACCGGGCCGTGATCCCCTCGATGGATACCGCCACCGGCCGGTACGCCGCGGGCAGCCACGGGTTGGCCAGCTCGCCGATCTCGATGGTCTGTTCGAGCCGGACCCCATCCGGGGGCCGAGGTCCGATCAGCAGATCGAGGGGCGGCCGGATCTCCTCCCCGTTCCGGGCGGTCAGGTCCGAGGAGGTCCACACGCGGCCGTCGAACCGATCCAGCGTCACCAGGCGCCAGTACGCCCCCTGGTCCGCCTGGACGGTGAAGAGGTCGGCGGGTGGCCGGCGGAGCAGGCTCGGTCGGATGTCCACGATCGGGCTGATCGACACGCCGGCGCCGGGCCGGTCCAGCCGGACCACCGGATCGGCCTCGAAGCCGGGGAGCGCTCCGGGGACCACCAGGGCGACGGCGGCGGCGGCCAGCCCCAGCCAGCGTGCCCACCGGGCCCCCTCGCCGGCTCCCCGCGACCGGCGGGGCCGGTGGAGGAAGGGCCCCCACGAGTGGACCCGGAGGACGGCCGCCCCGAACAGCACGGCGAACGCCGCGGCCAGGAACACCACCACGTAGCCCGGCCGGGGTCCATCTCCGGTCACCACGCCGGCGAAGGCCAGCAGCGCCGCGGAGGGCAGCAGGGGGAGCATCGAGCTCCGCGACCGGATGGCCAGGGCGTGGGCGGCGGTCGCCGAGGCCCACACGGCGATGATGCTGGCGGCCATGAGCGAGGCGAACGGCGGGGCGGGGGCGACCTCGGCGGAGGCTTGCTCGCCCACCCGCTCCAGCGCCCGGAGGAGCGCCCGGAGCGTGTCGTCGGTCGGCAGGCCGCCCCACGTGGTCCTCGGGTAGACAAGGATGCCCAGCGCGAGGATCAGGGCCGCACCGGAGAGGAGCAGCGAGAGGCCGAGGTGACGGCGGGCCAGGAGCACGGCCACACCCGTCGCCAGGACCCCCGCGGCGGCCAGCCGCACCGCCGGCGACGTGCCGACGAAGACGCGACCGAACGAGGCCCCGGTCACGACGGCCAGAACGAACAGCGCGCCTACGAGGAGGCGGCGATCCGTCTCGCCGGTCGCTTGTCTCGCAACGTCCATACGTCTCGCAGTCGTCCCGAGGGTCGGAGGAGCAGGACCTCCCAGCCGGCCCGGGACATCGACCGGCTGGCGATCTGGGCCGCGTGGTCACCCTCGTGCCTGGCCGGCAAGTATTCGTCGTCGTCGTCCCGCGGGTGGATCAACACGGCCAGCCGGGTGGCGAACCCACCGGAGAGCCGGCTGAGCGCGGCGATCTCCTCGGGGGGAGGCACGTGCGTCACCACGAGGAGGGCGGTCGCCGCGGAGGCGGCGGCGCGCAGCTGCCGGATGCTCGGCGTGAGCTGGCGGGTCCGCGACGGCCGCACCAGGGCCAGGAGCTCCAGGAACGTGTCGATGTCCACCGGCCGGGGGGGGATGTCCGGTGTCCCCAGGCGCAGCGTGAATCCCGCACGGAGGTGATGCGCGCCGATGGAGGCGGCCACGGAGACCGCCCGTTCGAAAGCATCGGGCCATTGCGCGAGTGCCGACTCGCGGGTGTCCAGGAGCATCACGGCGGAGGCCCGTCGCACGGCCTCGTCTTGCCGGATCATCAGCTCCCCGGTGCGGGCCACGCTGGGCCAGTGAATCTTGCGAAGGTCGTCGCCGGTCTCGTACGCGCGCATCGTGTAGAAGTCGTCCCCGGTTCGGAAGAGCTGGCGGGTGGAGGACTCCCCGGCGCCCCCCACGGGTGCCGCGGAGGGAGCGGCCCCGAGGTCCTCGACCTCCGGGTGCACGATGAGGTCGTGGCGCGTGCCGAACTCGATGCGCAGGCGAGCCAGATCGAACGGGTCGGTGACCCACGCGGAGAGCGGACCCACGGGGTAGCGCCCTCGCCGCCGGGCGGTGAGGTGGTACGAGACCGTGTGCCGCGCACCCGGCCGGATCTCGCCGGCCACGGCCCGAGCCGGTGAGCCCAGGGTCGAGGGGAGCCTGTCCTCCAGGAGAAGCAGCGACGTGCGCCGGCGCCCCCGGTTCTGGAGCTCGAGGTCGACCCGGATCCTGGTGCCCGGGAACGCCCGACGGGTGGACAGCCGCCGGGTGGCGGCGAGATCGTGCCGGGTCGTCCGGACCAGCAGGGCCGACAGAGGAACCAGGGCCAGCAGACCGACAGCGACCATGTGGAGGTCGGGCGTGCCCAGCGCCCGAGACACGAGCCACAGCAGGACGCCGCCACCGATGACGGCCCAGGCCCTCGTGGTCAGCACGATGTCTACCCGGTCACGGGGACCGAGACGTCATCGAGGGTGTCGGCGAGGACGGTGTCCGCGCTTCGCCCGCTCATGGCCGCGTCCGCCGAGACGATCAGCCGGTGGGCCAGGACCGGGATGGCCAGCGTCTTGATGTCGTCGGGGATGGAGTAGTCGCGCCCGTCGCTGGCGGCCAGCGCCCGGGAGGCCCGCAGCAGCATGATGGACGCCCGGGGACTGGCTCCCAGGTAGACGTCCGGGTGCCGTCTGGTGGCCTCGGCGATGTCGACGATGTACCGGCGCAGCGACTCGGCCACGAATACCTCTCGGGCGGTGGTGATCAGCCGGGCCGCACCCGAGGCGTCGGTGACCGGCCCGATGTCCTCCAGCGTCGAGTGGGAGCCGTGCGTGGCCAGGATCTCGACCTCGGCCTCTGGCTCCGGGTAGCCGATGGCCAGCCGCATCATGAACCGGTCGAGCTGGGCCTCGGGGAGCGGGTAGGTGCCCTCGTGCTCGATGGGGTTCTGCGTGGCCACCACCATGAACGGCACGCCGAGCTGGTAGCTCACGGCGTCGACCGTGACTTGCCGCTCCTCCATCGATTCGAGCAGCGCGGACTGGGTCTTGGGGCTGGCCCTGTTGATCTCGTCGCCGAGGACGATGTTCGCGAAGATCGCCCCCGGCTTGAACTCGAAGTCGCCGCGCTCCTGGTTGTAGACGTTGACCCCGGTGATGTCGGTGGGGAGCAGGTCCGGCGTGAACTGGATCCGCCGGAAGGAGCAGTCGAACGATCGGGCCATGGCCTTGGCCAACATCGTCTTGCCCACGCCGGGCACGTCCTCGATCAGGAGGTGGCCCTCCGCGACCAGGCCCACCAGGGCCAGACGGATCTCGTGACTCTTGCCCTGGACGACCCGCTCGATGTTGGTGCGGATATCCGCGAACTGGCTCTCGAACCAGCTCCAATCCACGGGATCGGCTCTCTGTTCCGCCACCATCACTCCCAGACGCCGTTCGAGGCCCGATCGTTCGAGCCCCGCCACCCAATCTTACGGCCCCCGCAGGGGAATGGTTCTGGAGCCCTCCTCCCAACTGCATCGACGCCGAGACGGCCTCGATGCTCTCCGAGGCCATCGGGGCGTTCGCCGCGACGACGTGGCCCGGGTCCTGGTGGTGACCGGGGCGGGGGACCCGGAGATGGACCAGGGCCTTCGGCGGTTCGCGGACCGGCAACGCGAAAGGGAAGGCGGCGCGGCCGGCGCCCTTCATCCCTGAGACGCCCCGCGCGGCCCCACGTCATGGGCGTCCGTCATCCTTCGGGCGCCGGCACTTTGAGAACGCCGCCTTCCCGACCGAATTACACGACCGTGATTCGCCCGAGTCAAGCATCCGGGTCCGCCGGACCGCCCGGCCGGGGAGAGTGGTCCGCTAGAATGCTCCCAGGAGGGACCGCTTGGGGAGATCTCTGGTCCTCAACGCAAGCCACGAACCGCTGGCCGTGGTGGCCGCGAGGCGGGCGGTCGTGCTCGTCCTCAAGGACAAGGCCGAGATCCTCGAATCGAACGGGATGGTGTTCCGGTCCCAGTGGCTCTCCGTTCCGGCGCCCTCGGTCGTACGCCTCACCTACTTCGTCAAGGTGCCGTACCGGGCCAGGGCCTCGCTGACCCGACGGGCCGTGTTCGCCCGCGATAACTGGTCCTGCCAGTACTGCGGCCGGAGCGCCGAGAACGTCGACCACGTGGTCCCCCGATCGCGCGGCGGAGCCCACACCTGGGAGAACGTGGTCGCCTCGTGCCGGCGGTGTAACGCCCGCAAGGAGAACCGAAGGCACCAGGAGGTCGGTCTCCGACTGCGGCGCACCCCGTTCGCCCCCCGGGACGGTCTCCGGCTCTCGCTGGGGCGCCTCGAGCCCGAATGGGAGCCGTACCTGGCCCGGTCGAACGGCCATCGCAACGGGCACCGCGACGGGCACCACGACAGGCATCGCGCCTAAATCCAACTTTCCGGTCAACCCATCACTCACACCAGGCCCCCACTTCACATCGATTGACTTTCATCACTGTAATTCGCTCCTGCATCTTGACCGGGTGGAGTCTGGGTGGCATAAAAGTGGAGTTTCAGCGGAGGAGAGGGTGAACACGAGTGGCGGAGCTCCTTGGCGAGCACCACTATCAGATGGACCCCAAGGGCCGGATCAGCCTACCGGCGAAGTTCCGCGAGGCCTTCAAGGCCGGGGTCCATCTCACGCTCGGCCAGGAGGGCTGCCTGTACGCGTTCCCCCTCGAGGAGTGGGAGCGGGAGAAGGCCAGGATCGAGGATCGGGCGCTGGCCGACCCGCAGAACCGCGGCTACAACCGCGTGTTCTTCGGGAACGCCGAGCACGTGGATCTCGACGGGCAGGGCCGCCTGGTGGTCCCTCGTCGACTCCGGGACAAGGTCCGTCTGGCCCGGGACGTGGCCGTGGTTGGGGTCTCGGATCGCCTGGAGATCTGGCCCGAAGAGGAATGGTCCCGATACGCCGAATCGCTGGAGAGCTCGTACCAGTCGGGCGCCCTTACCCCTCGACACGGGTGAGGGCCGTGAAGCGGAGAGGAGGGGAAGGATGACGCTGCCGCGGGAGATCGCGCAGAGCCTGTACCTCATGGTGCTGTTCGCCCTGACCTCGGGGACGGTCCTGGGGCTGGGGCTGCTGGCCGTCCGGGTGCTTGGCTGAGGCGCCGCACGAGCCTGTCCTGGTCGGGGTGGTGGTGGAGCTGCTCTCTGGCGCCGAGACGGTGGTCGACCTGACGGTCGGGGCGGGAGGACATGCCCGTGCCCTCCTCGACGCCGGGGTTGGCCGGGTGATCGGTGTCGATCGTGACCTCCGGGCCCTGAGCGTGGCCCGGGAGCGGCTGGACGGCTACGGCGCCCGGTTCCGTTCGACGCAGGGACGGTTCAGCGACGTCCTCGAGGTGGCGGAGGAGGCCGGCGTCCGTGAGGCCGGCGGCGTCCTCTACGACCTCGGGGTGTCCTCCCTCCAGCTGGACCGCGCGGAGCGCGGGTTCTCCTACCGCGCCGAGGGACCTCTCGACATGCGCATGGGCGAGGGTGACCTCACCGCCGCCGACGTGGTCAACGCCTACCCCGAGAGCGAGCTGGCGCGCGTGATCCGTGAGCACGGCGAGGAGCGGTTCGCCGGGCGGATCGCCCGGGCGATCGTGAGGGCCCGGGAACGCGCGCCGCTCGAGACGACCCGCGAGCTGGCCGCGGTGGTTGCGGCCGCCGTGCCCAGCCGACGCGGGGGACCTCATCCGGCCCGCCGGACCTTTCAGGCGATCCGGATCGAGGTCAATGGGGAGCTCCAGGAGCTGGCCGCCTCCCTTCCCCGGGCGGTCCAGCTCCTCGCTCCCTCCGGACGAGTGGTGGCCATCGCCTACCACTCGCTCGAGGACCGCATCGTCAAACGGTTCCTGCGCGAGGACGATCGGCTCGAGATCCTGACCAAGAAGCCGGTGTGTGCCGATGCCGCCGAGGCCGCGCGGAACCCCCGGGCTCGGAGCGCCAAGCTCCGCGCCGCCGAACGGAGGGCAGCCTAGATGGCCCTCCCCGCGCGACGCGCGGAGGAACTGCCCCGGAAGGAGCGGGCTCCGCGGCGGCCGGCCGTGGTTCGTTCGCTCCGACGCCGTCCGGCTCGGAGGGCTCGGCGAGCTCCGTTCATCCTCTTCTCCGGGCTCCTCGTGGCCGGGATGCTGATCCTGCTGGCCAGCGCCCAGGCGATCGTGGCGCAGGGAGCGTTCCGCCTGTCGGACCTGTCGGATCGGGCCGAGCGCCTGGAGGTCGAGACGGACCTGTTCCGGCTTCGGATGGCACAGCTCTCAACGCCGGACAAGATCGCTGAGGCGGGACGACGGGCCGGGCTGAGATTGCCCGCGCAGGTCGAGGTCCTGGGCCAGGGGCCGTCGTGAAGCGCCCACCGGCCGGACGAGTCGTCGCTCTCTTGACCGTGATGGCCCTGGCCCTGTCCGCGGTTGCGGTTCGGCTCGTGCTCCTCCAGGTCCGTGACGGCGGAACCTACGAGGCCCTGGCGCTGCAGCAGCGAATCCGCCGGATCTCCCTGCCGTCCGAGCGCGGGACGATCTACGACCGATCGATGCACGAGCTGGCGCTGTCGCAACCGGCCAAGGCCATCTATGTGGATCCGGCGCTGGTCCAGGATCCGGCCGGGGCGGCGGGGCAGCTGGCCACGGTCCTCGACGTGCCCGCCTGGCAGCTCCGCCGGGCCATGACCACCGGGTCTCGGTTCGAGTACCTGGCTCGCCGAGTGGATCTCGGCGTGGCCCGCCGGGTATCTCAGCTCGATCTGCCGGGCATCGACTTCCTGGATGAGCCCAAGCGGACCTATCCGGGTGGGAGCCTCGCCGCGCAGGTCCTGGGGTTCGTCGGGCTGGACGGGGCCGGCCTGGCCGGACTGGAGCTCCAGTGGGAGGACGTCCTGGCCGGGCGGGCCGGGAGCATGGTGATCGAGCAGGACCCGCATGGGCTTCCGATCCCCCAGGGATTCCGGGAAGTGGAGCGGCCGAGGCGCGGTCGCGACCTGGTCCTCACGATCGACAAGGATCTCCAGTTCTTCGCGGAGGGGGCACTGGCCCGCGCCGTGGAGCGGAACGGCGCGCTCGGCGGGACCGTGATCGTGATGGAGCCGACGACGGGCGACGTCCTGGCGATGGCCACGGCTCCTGGATTCGACGCGAACGAGTTCACGGACGCGCCGCCGGCCCTGACCAGGAACCGCGGGGTGACCGATGTCTACGAGCCGGGATCGGTCAACAAGGTGATCACGGCGTCGGCGGCGATCGAGGAGGGCGTGGTGGGCATCCGTGAGCAGCTGTGGGTCCCGCCCCGCTACCAGGTGGGGGACAAGGTGTTCCACGAGGCGCATCCCCGCTCGGCCATGACGATGACGCTGACCGACATCATCGCCCAGTCGAGCAACATCGGGACGATCATGACCGCGGAGCGGTTGGGCAGCGATCGGTTGGACCGGTACCTTCGAGACTTCGGCTTCGGCATCGAGACCGGGATCCGGTTCCCCGGCGAGGCCGACGGCATCCTGATGCCGGAAGAGGAGTGGTGGAGCACCTCCATGGGGACGATCCCGATCGGCCAGGGGATCGCCGTGACTCCGCTCCAGATGGCCTCGGTCTACGCCACCATCGCCAACGGTGGCTTGCGGATGGCGCCGCGGCTGGTTCGGGGAACGGTTGAGGGTGGCTCGGTCGTGGAGCGGGCTCCCGGGGACGGGGAGTGGGTGGTGTCCTCGAGGACGGCGCGCCTGGTCACCCGGATGCTGGCCCAGGCGGTGGCGGTGGGGACCGGGCTCGAGGCCCAGATCCCCGGATACTGGGTTGCCGGCAAGACCGGCACGGCCCGCAAGCCGCTGGAGGACGCCCTCGGCTACGGCGACGAGTACGTGGCCTCGTTCATCGGGTTCGCTCCGGCCCGGGACCCGGCCGTGGTGGTCGCGGCCATCATCGACGAGCCGGACACGGTCTACGGAGGCGTGGCTTCGGCTCCGTTGTTCCAGGAGGTGACGGGGTTCACACTGGCCCATCTCCAGGTTCCCACGGCCGAGCCGCTGCGCGGCCCGCCCTCCGTGGTGGAGGGATGAGGGCCACCGGCCAGGCGCTAGAATCGCTGGCGCCGGGGGCCGATGGACGGCTCCCGGACACCCATCGAATCGATATGCTATCGGAGCCTCGCCCGCTCCACCGCCTGCTCGATCGGGCCCCACGCGCCGAGGTCGTGGGGGATCCGCGCATTCCCATCGCCGGCATCACCTACCGCTCCGCGCACGTCCGCCCCGGGTGGCTGTTCTTCTGCGTGCCCGGGACCGGGGTCGACGGGCACGCGTTCGCGGGCGATGCCGCGGCCGCCGGCGCGTCGGCCGTCGTGGCCGAGCGCCTGCTCGAGCTCTCACCGGGTGTCGTCCAGGTGCTGGTCCCCTCGGTGCGCGAGGCCATGGGACCGATGGCCGCGGCGTTCTACGGGCGGCCCGCCGAGGCCCTGACCGTCGTGGGGATCACCGGCACCAACGGGAAGACCACCACGACCTTCCTCCTGGAGCAGGTGTTCCGGAAGGCGGGGATGACGCCGGGCGTGATCGGCACGACGGGGATCCGCATCGACGGGCGTCCGGAGGGCTACGACCGGACCACCCCGGAGGCTCCCGACCTCCAGCGCCTCCTGGCCGGCATGCGCGAGCGAGGTGTGGGAGCCGTGGCCATGGAGGTGTCGTCCCACGGGCTCGACCAGCACCGGGTCGGCGGCATGCGGTTCGGCTGTGCTGTGTTCACCAACCTCTCGCAGGACCACCTCGACTACCACGGGACGATCGAGGACTACTTCCGGGCCAAGGCCACGCTGTTCACTCCGACGATGGCCGCTCGCGCCGCGGTGAACCACGACTCGCCGGAGGGTCGGTCGCTCCTCCGCGCCGACCTGCCGGCGATCACGTACGGGCTCGAAGCGGGCGCCGACCTTCGGGCCACGGACGTGTCGATCGCCGCCGGGGGTCTGTCCTTCCGAGCCGACGGACTCGAGGTTCGGTCCAGGCTCCGGGGCGCATTCAACGTGCACAACTGTCTGGCCGCGCTGGCCGCGTCCCGCCAGGTGGGGATCGACGACGGGACAACGCTCCCAGGCATCGCCGCGCTGGCCGGGGTCCCCGGCCGGATGGAGCCGGTCGAGGCCGGACAGCCGTTCGAGGTCCTGGTCGACTACGCACACACCCCCGACTCGCTCGAGAGCGTGCTCCGCGCCGCCCGGCCGCTCGCCGAGGGGAACCGGGTCGTGGCCGTGTTCGGCTGCGGCGGTGACCGGGACCGGGGCAAGCGCCCGCTGATGGGGGAGACCGCCACCCGGCTGGCCGACCTCACCGTGATCACCAGCGACAACCCTCGCTCGGAGGACCCCGAGGCACTCATCACGGAGATCCTTCCCGGCGCCGAGCGGGGAGGCGGGCCGTACGAGGTGGAGCCGGACCGGCGCGCGGCGATCCGGATGGCGCTTCGATCGGCCGGCGCCGGCGACATCGTGGTGATCGCCGGGAAGGGCCACGAGACCGGTCAGGAGTTCGCTGACCGAACCATCCCGTTCGATGATCGGATCGTGGCCCGTGAGGAGCTGGGGGCCCTCCGGGAGGGCGCCCCATGAGGAAACGGCTCCTGTCCTCCGTGGCCGAGGTCGTGGAGGGAAGGCTTCACGGAACCGACGTCACCGTGACCGGCGCCGCCTCGGACAGCCGCGCCGTCAGCGTGGGCGATCTGTTCGTGGCCATCCGGGGGGAACGGGTCGACGGGCACCGCCACGTCGACGAGGCCTTCCGGCGAGGCGCCACCGGCGCGCTGGTCACGACCGACGAGGGTTTCGCCGGTCCCACCGTGCACGTGAGCGATGCGGTGTCGGCCCTCCTGGCGCTGGCCGCTGACGAGCGCGTCCATATGGGCGCCGAGGTGGTCGGGGTGACCGGTTCCTCGGGCAAGACGTCGGTGAAGGACCTGGCGGCGGCGGTCCTGGCCACCCGCCACCGCGTCCACGCCAGCCCGAGGTCGTTCAACACCGAGGTCGGAGTGCCCCTGACGCTGCTGAACGTCCCTGCGGGCGCCGAGGTGATCGTGTGCGAGATGGGGAGCCGCGGCCCCGGGCACATCGCCAGGCTCTGCGAGGTGGGCCGGCCTCGGATCGGCGTGGTGACCAACGTGGGCCCGGCCCACCTGGAGATGTTCGGCTCGATCGGGGCCGTCGCCGATGCCAAGGCGGAGCTCGTCGAGTCGCTTCCGCCGGACGGGACCGCGGTCCTGAACGCCGACGATCCCATCGTACGGGGATTCCACGGCCGAACCGAAGCTCGGGCCCTGCGCTTCGGGGTGGCCCCCGACGCCGACGTCCGGGGGGAGGACGTGACGCTCGACGGGATGGGCATCCCCTCCTTCACGCTCCACACGCCGGAGGGGAGCGAGCGCGTCGAGCTCGCGGTGCCGGGGGAGCACATGGCGTGGAACGCCCTCGCCGCGGCGGCCGTGGGGGTGGCGCTGGGGCTGACCGCCGGCGAGTGCGCGATCGGCCTCAAGGAGGCTCGGGTCTCGCCATGGCGGATGGAGGTGACCGAGGGCGCGAACGGGATCCGCATCGTGAACGACGCCTACAACGCCAATCCGGCCTCCATGGCGGCCGCCCTCAAGGCCGCCCGGTGGATGGCCAGGGAGGGCCGGTGCGTGGCGGTCCTGGGGCACATGGCGGAGCTGGGCAGCGCGTCCGCCGAGGAACACGAGCGCGTCGGGGAGCTGGCGGCCCGTCTGGGCATCGACCTGCTCGTGGTGGTGGGTGAGGCCGCCCGGCTGATCGGGGTGGGGGCGGTGCGCGAGGGCGTCGAGCCCGACCGCGTGCTCCACTGCGACTCCCTCGACGAAGCCGTGGACGCGGTTCGCTCGGTCGGCCGACCCGGGGACGTCGTGCTGGTCAAGGGTTCTCGGGTGGCGGGGCTGGAGCGTGTGGTGGAGGCTCTCCGGTGACCAGCGTTCTCCTGGCGGCTTCGATCGGGCTGTTCGGCACGCTGCTCTTCACGCCGGTGGCCATCCGGGTCTTCCGGCTGTTCGGATGGGGTCAGCGGGTGCGCGAGCCGGGACCGCACTACCCGCAGCATCAGGAGAAGACGGGCACGCCCACCATGGGCGGTCTGGTGATCATCGGTGCGATGGGCTTCGCCTATCTCCTCACGGCCCTGATCCGCGGGCGGATCACCGTGACCGGGCTGTTGGTGCTGGGGGCGGGAGCAGCCCTGGCGCTGATCGGGTTCGCGGACGACCTGCTGAAGGTCCGTCGCCAGCGCTCCCTCGGGCTGGGAAAGGCGGCCAAGCTCACCGGTCAGGCCCTGGTGGCCGTGTTGTTCGGCCTGGGGCTGGTCCGGCTGACCCAGGCGTCGACGGAGCTCTCGTTCATCCGGGACACCGGCGTGGACCTCGGGGCTCTCTTCTTCCTGTGGGTGTTCCTCATGCTGGCCGCATCGTCGAACGGGGTGAACCTGACCGACGGGCTCGACGGCCTGGCCTCCGGCTCCTCGGCCATGGTCTTCGCCGCGTACGTGATCGTCGCGTTCTGGCAGTTCCGGCACACGTGCTCCGCACTCCCCGTCCAGAGCTGTTACGCGGTGGACCTCCAGACATCCCTGGACCTGGCCATCCTCTCCGCCGCCGCGCTCGGAGCGATCGCCGGGTTCCTGTGGTGGAACGCAGCCCCGGCGAAGATCTTCATGGGGGACACCGGCTCACTGGCCCTGGGCGGGCTGATGGCCGCCCTGGCCATCACCACGCACACCCAACTGCTCCTGGTGATCCTGGGGGGCATCTTCGTGCTGGAGACCGCGTCGGTGATCCTCCAGGTCATCTCGTTCCGACTGTTCCGTCGACGGCTGTTCCGGATGGCTCCCATCCACCACCATTTCGAGGTGCTCGGATGGCACGAGTTCACCGTGATCGTACGGTTCTGGATCGTGGCCGGGCTGGCCGTCATCTTCGGGCTGGGGATGTTCTACGCGGACTTCCTGACCAGGGGCGGGGTGACATGAGGCTCGACGGAAAGCAGGTCGTGGTGATCGGACTGGGCGCCAGCGGCGTGGCCGCGGCCCGGGTCCTTCTCGACGAGGGGGCGAGGGTTCGGGTGACGGAATCGCGACCTCGGGCCGAGGTCGCCGATGCCGCGGGCCGGGCGGGATCGGCCGGCGCCGAGGTCCTGGCCGGCGGCCACGAGGCCGCGCACCTCGACGGCGCGGAGCTCGTGGTCACGAGCCCGGGCGTGCCCGAGCAGGCCGAGGTGATCCGGTGGGCCCAAGAGCGCCGCCTCCCCGTGTGGAGCGAGCTCGAGCTCGGAGCCCGGCTGGCCCGCTGCCCCTACATCGGGATCACGGGCACGAACGGCAAGACCACCACCACCGAGATGGTGGCCGCGGCGATGCGGGAGGCCGGCCTCGACGCCCTCGCCTGCGGCAACATCGGCCATCCGTTCTCTCTGGCGGCCGGCGAGGGTCACCAGGCCCTGGCGGTGGAGGCGTCCTCGTTCCAGCTCCGGTTCCACGAGTCGTTCCACCCTCGGGTCTCGGTGCTGTTGAACCTGGCCCCGGACCACCTGGACTGGCACAGATCGCTCCACGACTACCGGGAGTCGAAGCGCCGGATCTACGCGCTCCAGTCCGACGGGGATACCCATGTCGGCAACCGCGACGATCCGCATGCGGCCGGCGTGTCGGGTGATGCGCCGTGCGCAGTGGCGTGGTTCACGCTGGATGCTCCCAGGGAGGGCGAGGTCGGCTACGAGGGCGGGGAGCTGGTGACCCGGCTGGGTCCGCCCCACAGGCTGGGTCCATTGTCGACGGAGACCCTGTCGCTCCGGACCGATGCCGCCGCCGCGGCGGCCGCGGCGATCGCCTTCGGGATCGATCCGGAGTCGGTCGGCTCGGCGATGGCCTCCTTCTCCCCGCTGCCGCACCGCGGCACGGTTGTTGCCGAGGCCGGCGGGGTGCGCTTCGTGGACGACTCGAAGGCCAGCAACCCTCACGCCGCGTTGGCGGCCCTGGAGGGGCTGGAGGGTGCGGTGCTCGTGGCCGGGGGCCGGAGCAAGGGCATCGATCTGTCGCCGCTCGCCGCCGCAACCCCCCGGCTCGCCGGGGTGGTGGCCATCGGCGAGGCGGCCGGGGAGCTGGCAGCGCTGTTCGAGGGCCGGGTGCCGGTTCGACTGGCGGACTCGATGGAGGATGCCGTGGCGGACGCTTACGCGCTGGCGTCGCCGGGCGCCACGGTGGTCCTGGCGCCGGCGTGCGCGAGCTGGGACATGTTCCGTGACTACGGCGAACGAGGCGACCGGTTCGCCGTCGCCGCGCGGGCGCTGGCGGAGCGGGCGGAGGTGCGTCGTGCCTAGCGCCACCCGCGTGCGCCACCAGCGCTCCCGACCCGCCCACCTCCGGCTGGTGCGATCCGGGGAGAGGTCCGGGGCGGGTCGATCGGCATCTCCGGGAACGATGCCCGCCGGCGCCGACCGGACCGTGGCCGTGCTCTTGCTCGCCGCCGTCTCGCTGGTCGTCCTGGGCCTGGTCATGGTGCTGTCGGCGTCGTCGGTGCGCGCGTTCGAGGACTACGGCTCGAGCTTCCTCTTCTTCGGGAGGCAGCTCGTCTATGCCGTCGTCGGAGCGGCGGCCTTCCTCTTCACCGCTCGGATGCGCCACCAGGTGTGGCAGCACCTGTGCGTACCGCTGCTGGCGATCACCGCGGCCCTCCTCGTCCTGGTGTTGCTGCCCGGTGTGGGAACGGTGGCCGGTGGCTCCGCCCGCTGGCTCCAGCTCGGTCCGGTCACGATCCAGCCCTCGGAGCTGGCCAAGCTCGCGGTGATCGCGTTCGCGGCGGCCCTGCTGTCCCGCCGGTGGCGCCGACTGGGCGACCTCCGTGAGCTGGCGCTGCCTCTGGCGCCGGTGGTCGGGATCGTCTGCGGGCTGATCCTGCTCCAGCCCGACATGGGCACCACCGTGATCGTGGTCGCCTCCGTGTTCGTCCTGCTGTTCGTGGCCGGGGCCCGCCTCAAGCATCTGGTGCTCGGGGGAGCCGGGCTGGGCGCGCTCGGGTTCGTCCTCATGTACGTCGCGGGGTATCGGTGGGCGCGCGTCCTCTCGTTCCTCAACCCGTGGTCCGATCCACAGGGAAGCGGCTACCAGGCGATCCAATCGATCTTCGCCCTGGCCTCCGGCGGGCCGCTCGGGGTGGGACTGGGAGCCAGCCGCCAGAAGTGGTCGTACGTGCCGAACGCTCACACCGACTTCATCTTCTCGATCATCGGCGAGGAGCTCGGCCTGATCGGCGGCCTGGCGGTGCTGGCGCTGTTCGCCGCGCTGCTCTACGCCGGCATCAGGATCGCCCTTCGGGCGCCCGACGTGTTCGGGCGCTTCCTGGCCGCGGGCATCATCGGCTGGTTCGGCGTCCAGGCGGTGGTGAACCTGGGGGCGGTGACCGGACTCCTGCCGATCACGGGCGTGCCGCTGCCGTTCGTCTCCTTCGGCGGTTCGTCGCTGGTGGTGTCGATGGCAGCGGTGGGGATCCTCGTGTCGGTGGCCCGGAGCGCCCGCAAGGCTCGCCGAGGCTGATCCCGTTGCGGGTGGTGATCGGTACCGGCGGCACGGCCGGGCATGTCTTCCCGGCCGTGGCCACGGCCCTCCGTCTCCGCGACCGGCTCGGGGCCGAGGTTGTGTTCGTGGGTCGGGCCGAGGGACAGGAGGCCGAGCTGGTGCCGGCCGCGGGCTTCCCCCTGGTGACGGTGGAGGCGGTCCCGTTCCGACGGGCGCTCTCGATGGCCACCCTCCGGGCTCCCTTCGCGGCGCTCCGTGCCGCCCGGGAGTGCCGCTCCGTGGTGCGGGGAGCGACCGTGGTGGTCGGGATGGGCGGCTACGTGAGCGTCCCGGTGTCCCTGGCCGCCCGCCGCGAGCGCATCCCGCTGGTGCTCCACGAGCAGAACGCCCTGCCCGGCCTGGCCAACCGCCTGGCGGCCCGGTGGGCCCGGCTGGTCGCGCTGTCGTTCCTCGAGGCCGGCCGGCGGCTCCCCCGCCGGGTCCGCACCGTGGTCACCGGCACCCCCGTCCGCGACGCGATCCTGCGGGTTCGCCAGGACCGCCTCGCCCTGGCCGAGGAAGGCATCCGTGAGCTCGGCCTGGAGCCGGGACGTCGAACCGTGACCGTCTTCGGCGGGAGTCAGGGAGCGCTCCGATTGAACCGCGCCGCGGTGGACCTGTGCGGCATCCTTGCCGACCGGCCGGATCTCCAGATCATGCTGATCACCGGGCCGCGCCACCACGACCTCGTCCGCACCCATCTCCCCGCCACGCGGAAGCTGCTGGTGCGCTCGGCCCCGTTCGTCGATCGGATGGAACTCGTGTACGCGGTGGCGGATCTCGCCATCGCTCGAGCGGGAGCCACCACGGTGGCCGAGCTCACGGCCTGCGGCGTTCCGGCGATCCTGGTGCCCTACCCGTACGCCACCGGACGGCACCAGGAGGCGAACGCCCGGGCCGTGGAACGGGCCGGCGGTGCCACCGTCCTCCTCGACGATGCGGCCACGGGCGGTGCCCTGGCCCAGCGCATCGAGGCATTCCTGGAGGACCCGGCCCGGCTGGAGTCGATGAGCCGGTCCTCCGCGCGGTTCGGGAGGCCCGACGCGGCCGATGCCCTGGCGGACGTGGCCGTCTCGGTGATCGGGGACGAAGGGTGAGGGAGTACACGCCCCCCCCGGGAAGCATCCCCACCCTCGAGGTGCCCGACCTGTCAGGGATCCGCCGGGTCCACCTCGTGGGGATCGGAGGCGCGGGGATGAGCGGGCTGGCCCGGCTCCTCCTGGCGGGCGGCCTCCACGTGTCGGGCTCGGACCTCAAGGAGTCGTCTCCGCTGGCCCAGCTCAGGGCGCTCGGAGCCGAGGTTGGCGTGGGCCACGACGCGGCGAGTCTCGGCGAGCCGGACGCTGTGGTCGTCTCCACGGCCATCGGGCCGGGCAACCCGGAGGTGGCGGAGGCCCGGCGGGGGGGGATCCCCGTGCTGGCCCGGGCCCAGGTCCTGGCGGCCTTGATGCGACAGCGCCGGGGCATCGCCGTGGCGGGCACCCACGGCAAGACCTCGACGACCTCGATGCTCGCCGTGATCCTGGAGCGGGCCGGGCTCGATCCCACCTACCTGGTCGGCGGCGACCTCAACGAGAGCGGCAGCAACGCGCGGTCCGGGGACGGTGAGCTGTTCCTGGCCGAGGCCGACGAGTCCGACGGCTCGTTCCTCCTCCTGGAGCCTGAGGTCGCCGTGGTGACGAACGTCGAGGCCGACCATCTCGACTTCTACGTGGACGGAGACGAGATCGAGGCCGCCTTCACGGCGTTCTGCCGGCGGACGGGCCTGGTCGTGGCGTGCGCCGACGAAGAGGGGGCCGTCCGCGTGGTGGAGTCCGCGGGGACTCCCGTGGTCTGGTACGGGGAGGCGGAGAGCGGCGGCGTGGTCGTTGAGGAGGTCTCGATCGGGAAGGGCATGGGTGCCTGTCGCCTCCGGGTGGCCGCGGCCGAGGGCGTCGAGGCCTGGACGGGGATCCTGGAGCTGCCGGTTCCCGGACGGCACCACCTCCTGAACGCCGCCGGAGCGGTGTCCGCGGCGACGCGGGTCGGCGTTTCGGCGGCCGCGGCGGTGGAGGCCCTCCGTGGGTTCGGAGGGGTCAGGAGGCGATGGGAGCTGCGGGGGACGTCCGGAGGGGCGGCGTTCGTGGACGACTACGCGCACCATCCGACCGAGATCGCCGCCACGCTGGCCGCGGCACGTGCCGACGGTGAGCGGCGGGTGGTGGCGGTGTTCCAGCCGCACCGGTACTCGCGGACGTCGGCCATGTGGCGGGGCCTGGGGGAGAGCCTCGCCGGGGCGGACCTGGTCGTTGTGACCGACGTGTACGGCGCCGGGGAGCAACCGGTCCCCGGCGTGACCGGGAAGCTCGTGGTGGATGCCCTGGTCGAGGCCTCGCCGGGCAAGCGGGCGGTGTACCTGCCGCGCCGGTCGGAGGTGGCGCCGTTCCTGGCTCGAGAGGTGCGGTCGGGTGACCTGGTGCTCACCCTGGGCGCCGGCGACATCACCATGGTCGGCGACGAGACCCTGGGCCTGCTGGGGGCGAGTCGTGGGGAATGACGGGGGGACCGTTGCCGCGGACGCCGCGGCCAGGGTCCTTCGGGGGACGCTGGGCGAGCGGGCCCGGTCCGGGTTCCCGCTGGCCCCACTGACCTCGTTCCGGCTGGGCGGCCCGGCGGCCGTGTACGTGGAGGCGCAGTCCCTGGGCGACCTGGTCGCCGTGGCCGGGGCGGTCAAGGCTTCCGGCGCGCCCTTCCTGGTGATCGGGAAGGGTTCGAACGTCCTCGTCTCCGACGCGGGATTCCCCGGGGTCGTGCTCCGGCTGGGACGCTCGTTCCGGTGGGCGGCCCGCGACGGAGACCGGGTGGCGGGCGGCGGGGCCATGCCGCTTCCGGCGCTGTCCGGCGTGGCGCTCGCCCACGGGCTGGCCGGGCTGGAGTTCGGCGTGGCCATCCCGGCCTCGCTCGGCGGGTCGGTCCGCATGAACGCCGGGGCCCACGGCCGGTCGCTCGACGAGGTGGTGGAACGTGTGGAGGTCTTCGAGCTCGACCGCGGCCGGACCAGGGACCTCCCTGCGGATGAAGCGGGGTTCCGGTACCGGGACTCGGCGCTTCCGGAGCGGAGCGTGGTGGTCGGCGCCACGGTGGCTCTTCGACCGGGCGACCGGACGGAGATCCGGCGTCTGATGGACGAAGCTCGCCACTGGCGGAGAGCCACGCAGCCGTTGGCCGAGCCGAACTGCGGGAGCGTGTTCAAGAACCCTCCCGGAGATCATGCCGCCCGGCTGATAGAGGCCGTCGGCGGGAAGCGCCTGTCGGTGGGTGGCGCCCGGGTATCGGAGAAGCACGCGAACTTCATCGTTGCCGGTCCGGGGTCCACGGCCAGCGACGTGTACCGGCTCATGTCGAGGCTCCGCGAACGCGTCCGGGATCGGTTCGGTGTGGATCTCGAGCCCGAGGTCCACGTGGTCGGGGCGGTGGCGTGACCGAGCGCATCGAGACCGCCGGGTTCCGCCGGTCCCCGGCCGGCGCGGCGGCGCTGACGCTGGTCGGCCTGGGGCTGGGCGTCTGGGGGATCGTGAACTCCCCGATCTTCGGGGTGGATCGCATCCGAGTCGAGGGCGCCCACGAGCTCTCCGTGGACGAGGTGCGGGGCCTGGCGGGGGTCGAGCCCGGCCAGAACCTGCTGCGTCTCTCGCTGGACGGCGTCGTGGACGGCGTCGAGCGGAACGCGTGGGTCGCCCAGGCCCGGGCGGAGCGGTCCCTGCCCACCACGCTGGTGATCCGGGTCCGGGAGCGGCGGGCCGCCGGCTGGCTGGATGATCCCTCGGGCGGGGCCGTCGTGGCGGAGGACGGGGTGGTGGTGGAGCGGGTCCCGGGCACCCCTCGGCATCTCCCATCTCTGGGGTCTCTCTCCCAACCGCTGGTTCCGGGGGAGCGGCTGGCCGAGACGCCGGTCACGCTGCGGGTGGCCTCGTCGCTGGGCCGGGACCTCCTGGGGGCCATCGCCTCCGTGGCGGTGGTCGACGGCGAGCTCGTCCTGGAGCTGCGGGCGGGCGGGGAGGTCCGGTACGGCGACCCCGTCCGGCTGGAAGCCAAGAACCGGGCCCTGGCCGAGATGCTCGCCTGGGCGGAAGAGCGGGAGGTGGGGGTGGAGTACGTCGATGTGCGGATCCCCAGTGCCCCTGCGTTGAGGCCCTCCACTCCCGTGGGCTAGCTGTGCGCGCCAAGGACGTTGTTCAGCGACTGGCGTCGCCGGGCCATCGGCGTCTGACGTTGGAGGCTTCCATGGGGTCTTCGGTGGTTGTAGCGGTCGACCCAGGCAGTGAGAGCGGCCCTTCGCTGCTCTGAGTCCCGGTAGATCGCCGCGTAGAGGCACTCGTTGAGCATGGTGCGGATGAACCGTTCCGCCTTGCCGTTGGTTCTGGGCCGGTAAGGCCGGATCCTCATGTGCCTGAGTCCCAGGAGCCGGCAGGCCGCCGCGTGGACGAGCTAGACATCCCACGGCTCTAAGTTGTCAAGCAGCGGCCTCCACAGAGGCGGGCCAGGCGACGTCTACGCGGTAGACCTAGCGGTATCGTAGGCACCCGTGCAGGATGCCGACCCATCGGTTCGCTAGGGACCGAAGCGCCTGCCGATGGGTCTTTCCCCTGGCCCTGTGAGCGTCGTAGTGGTTGCGTGCACCGGATGAGCTCGTCAGCGAGCAGAACGCCCACATGTCCAAGGCGTCGGCCAGCCGCCGGT
>JBOGWD010000477.1:0-1043 GCA_050693275.1 Actinomycetota bacterium
CGTGACCGTCCTCAGGGCCCCGGGATCCTCGGCCCGGCCCTCGTACTCGCTGAAGTCCAGCGGAGGGCCGGCCTTGACCCAGATGGGCCGGCCGAGCCGCATGCTCCGCCTGCCGTCTCGCTGCCACTCCGGCCCCGATCCCCACACCGTCAGCGGGATCACCGACACGCCGGTGGCCAGCGCGAGACGGGCGATCCCGGTCTTCCCCCGCATCGGGGAGAGAGGTCAGCGTTGGTGGTCACCGTCGACTCGGGGTAGACCAACACGAGCTCGCCGTCGCGGAGGGCCTGAGCCCCGAACTCGACGGGAGCCCGCTCGCCGGAGCCGCGCCGAACCGGGATCTGCTTCGCGCCTCGAAGCACCGGCCCGCTGATCGGGTTCTTGAACAGCTCAATCTTGGCCAGGAACCGGGGCCGCCGTCCCGCCTTCACCAGGAAGTACCCGTGGGCCAGGGGATCGAAGTACGAGATATGGTTGCAGGCCACCAGCGCGGGACCCTCGACGGGGATGTGCTCGAATCCCTCGAAGCGCCAGTCGAACCAGAGCCAGATCGGCGGGATCAGCACGCCCTTGGCCAGCCCCATCCATGGCTCCAAGCCCTGCAAGGCTCCCTCCGGATCGGGGAGGCCATCCTACCAGGGGGCCCGGCTCGCCCGAGATGCGTGACCCCGGACGCCCACGGGCGTACCATGGCTCCCCCATGCGCGTCATCGCGGTCCCCGTGAAGTCCCTGGAGCGAGCGAAGGGGCGGCTCTCGGCCATCCTCCGGCCGCTCGAGCGGGCCGCGCTCGCCCTGGCCATGCTCGAGGACGTCCTGGACGCGTGCCTGGCCGTTCCCGGGTGGCAGACCTGGGTGATCTCCGCAGACGAGGCAGTGCTCGAGGTCTCCGCCAGGCGCCGGACCCGGCCCGTGTCGGAGGAGGACCCGGGGCTCCTGGCGGCGGTCCGCCAGATCGAGGAGGAAGCCGCCGGAGCGGACGCGCTGGCCGTGGTCCTGGGCGACCTGCCGCTGCTCACCGTGGAGGCGCTCGAGGTGGCCCTGC
>JBOGWD010000478.1:0-1144 GCA_050693275.1 Actinomycetota bacterium
CTAGTGTTCTGCACCGGAAGTCGCTTGACAATGGGATAGTCTCTGTCAGACTGAGTCCATGCCGTGGGCTCCGGCAGAACCGCTCGCTCTGAGCGAGGAACAGGAGGCGGAGCTCCGCCGGCTCATCCGGGCGCCGAAGACGCCACAGAAGGTGGTGCTGCGGGCCAAGGTGGCGCTCTCGGCGGCGGAGGGCAGGTCCAACAGCGCCATCGCCGCTGACCTCGGGGTCTCCCGTCCCACGGTGATCCTGTGGCGCCAGCGCATGGCCGCCCACGGCCTGGAGGGCATCGTCCACGACGCCACCCGCCCCGGGAGGCGCAAGGCGCTACCCCCCGAGGTGGTCCGGCGGGTGGTGGACGCCACCTTGAACACCCGTCCGGAAGGAGCCACGCACTGGAGCATCCGGGAGATGGCCAAGGCCCAGGGGCTGTCTCCGACCGCCGTGCAGCGGATCTGGAAGGACCACGGGCTCAAGCCCCACATCGTCCAGCGCTTCAAGCTCTCGAGCGACCCCCGCTTCGAGGAGAAGGTGAGAGACATCGTGGGCCTGTACCTCAAGCCCCCCGACAAGGCCCTGGTGCTGTGCGTGGACGAGAAGACCCAGATCCAGGCCCTCGACCGCACCCGCCCCATCCTGCCCCTTCGCCCCGGGCTCCCCGAGCGGCAGACCCACGACTACAAGAGGAACGGCACCACCTCGCTCTACGCGGCGCTCAACACCCTCACGGGCCAGGTGATCGGTCGGTGCCTGGCCAGGCACACCCACCAGGAGTTCATCGCGTTCCTCAAGGTCATCGACCGGGAGACGCCCAAGGGGCTCCAGCTCCACCTCATCGTGGACAACTCCAGCACCCACTCAACCCCCGAGGTGAAAGGGTGGCTGGGCCGCCACCGGCGGTTCCACCTGCACTTCACCCCGACAAGCTCCTCCTGGCTGAACCTCGTCGAGCGGTGGTTCGCCGAGCTCAGCCGCCGCCGCATCAGGCGCGGGACGTTCAACAGCGTGGCGGAGCTCGTCCGCGCGATCGAGGAGCACATAACGCTGAACAACGCCCATCCCAAGCCCTTCGAGTGGCACGCCTGCGCCGATCTCATCCTGGCGAAGGTCGCCCGTTGTAAAGAAGCGTTAGGTGCGGAACACTAG
>JBOGWD010000479.1:0-3497 GCA_050693275.1 Actinomycetota bacterium
CACGACCGCGGCCCATCGAACCTGGACCATGGTCTGCTCCGAGCGGTGGATGTCCTCCAGGCGGGAGGGCGGTTCGGGCGCGGGCTCGGGGCGATCGGGCATCGTCGGGCTTCTCC
The DNA here is from genome assembly GCA_050693275.1 of Actinomycetota bacterium. Classification (GTDB taxonomy): domain Bacteria; phylum Actinomycetota; class UBA4738; order UBA4738; family CALAEC01; genus CALAEC01. The sequence goes on from JBOGWD010000479.1 coordinate 117, forward strand.
CTCCCTCGGCCAGAGCATCCTGCGCCGCTACAATCCGGCCGTCAAGGAGGTCCCCGTTCGGATCCTGGTGTGGCACGGCTGGCTGCTCGAGGGCACGGGCTCGAACGTCTACACGGCCAAGGTTGCAGAGGTGTGGCGCCGGCAGGGGCACGAGGTCCTGCTCCTCTGTCAACAGCCGCCCTCCGACCGCCTCGACTTCGTGGACGTTTGGCAGACGCCCACGGGCCCGGGGAGGGTGGAGATCATGTGGGCTCACGGCGGTAGGCCGACGGGCGGCCAAGTGACGGTGGTCCGCCCCGACATTGGCCCGCTGCTTCCGGTGTTCGTGCTCGACGAGTACGAGGGATTCGAGGTCAAGCGCTTCGTCGATCTCACGGAGGAGGAGCTGGACGCCTATCTCGAACGGAACGTATCCGCTGTCCGTGACGCGGCCGGGGGGTCCCCGGCGGACGCGGTCATCGCCGGCCACCTCGTACCGGGGCCGGTGGTCGCCCGGCGCGCGCTCGGGGATGGCTACGTGGCCAAGGTGCATGGCAGCGACCTCGAGTACACGGTCCGGCTCCAGGAGCGCTACGCGGAGCTGGCCCGCGAGGGAGTCGAGGGAGCCCGGGCCGTGGTCGGGGCGAGCCGGGACGTCCTGGCGCGCACGGTTGCCGTGGCGCCCGCCGCGGAGGGCCGGACCAGGGTGATCCCGCCCGGCGTGGACGTGGAGCGATGGCGGCCACGCCTCCGGCCGGCCGCGATCGAGGACGCCTCGGCCCGGCTCGATGTCGACCCGGACACGGTGCGAGGACGGCCGTCGGACCTCGACCGGACCACCCGGGACCTGCTCGCGGCCCGCCACGCTCCCGGCCTGGAGGCCCTGCCCCGCACGTACGAGCAGGGTGTGCCCGACCCCGCCGCGGCGGAACGGCTCCGGGCGCTGGCCCGACACGGCGGGCCGGTGATCGGCTACCTCGGCAAGCTGATCCCTGAGAAGGGGGTGGAGCGGCTCCTCGAGGCCGCGGCGCTCCTGGGCTCGGACGTCCGAGTGCTGGTGGTCGGCTTCGGGCTCGGCCGGGAGTGGCTGGCCGCGGTGGTCGCCGCGCTGGACGATGGGGACCCCGCCGCCCACGAGTGGCTCGGTGAGGCCTCGCGGCTCGAGCTGGAGCTGGATCCCGAAGAGGTCCGGGCCGCTCGGGGGTTCGGCGAAAGGGTCACCTTCACCGGCCGGCTCGACCACCGGTACGCCCCGGAGGTGGTGGCCGCCCTCGACGTGCTGGTGGTGCCGTCCACGCTCGAGGAGGCCTTCGGGATGGTGGCCGCAGAGGGCGCGGCCGCGGGCGCCCTGCCGCTGGTGGCCCGGCACTCGTCGCTGGCGGAGGTGGCCGAGGCGCTGGAGGGCGCCGCCGGCCGGCCCGACGCCCTGTCGTTCGAGCCGGGAGCGGGGGCGACCCGCCGCCTGGCCGAGGCCCTGGAGGCGCTCCTGGCTCTGGACCGCGGCGAACGGGAGGGGCTCCGGGGAGCCGTTCGGGCCCACGTTGCGGCCGAGTGGACCTGGGAGCGGACCGCGGAGCGCCTGCTCGACGCGGCCGTTCGCTGATCGAACCGCTCGCGTACGATCGCCTCGGAGGGAGGCCGGTGAGCAGGCTCGACAGGCTCGAGGCGCGGCGCCGGACCCGGCGCACCTCGTTCCTGGCCGTGGCCCTCGGGCTCGCGGCCGGGACCGCCGCGCTCGGCGCGTACCGGTTCGGGCCCTGGGGGGAGGCGGATCCCGTCGCGGTGCCGTCCGACCGGCCGTCCCCGCCCGTCTCCACGGGGTCCTCTCCCGCGCCCGAGGAACCCGAGGAGCCCCAGGGGCCGGAGCCGATCAACACCGCGGTTGCGGGCCTGACCACGTTCCGGGGCAACGCCTCGCGGACCTACTACGGCCGAGGGCCGGTGCCGCAGCGTCCCGAGATCCTGTGGCGATTCCCCGCTTCGGGCGGTCTCTGCTCTGAGTCGACCGACCAGGAGGGGACGAAGACCTGGTGTGGCACAGGGTGGACCGGCCAGCCCAACGTCGTGGCCCCCGACGGCGGCCCGGTCCAGGTCCGCTTCGGGGCCTACGACCGGGCCGTGCACATCCTTCACGGGAGGACGGGCCGACCGCTCTACGAGCCGTTCACAACGGGCGACATCATCAAGGGGACGGTGACCTCGGACCCCGACGGCTACCCCCTGCTGTACACGGGCTCGCGCGACAACTACCTCCGGGTCCTGGCGCTGGACCGGGGCCGCCGCCCGGTGGAGCTGTGGAAGCTCTCGTCCGACAGCGCTCCCAACCCGGTGTGGAACAACGACTGGGACGGGTCGCCGCTGATCATCGGTGACTACCTCCTCGAGGGCGGCGAGAACTCGTGGTTCTACGTGGTCAAGCTGAACCGGGGCTACGAGCAGGACGGCCGCGTCACGGTGGACCCGCAGGTCCGGCTGATGGTGCCGGGGTTCGACGATCGGCTCTTCGGCGATCTCGGGGACCAGGAGGTATCGATCGAGAGCTCCGTGGCCTTCCACGACGGCGTGGCGTACTTCGCGAACTCGGGCGGTCTGGTGCAGGGCTGGGACGTCTCCCGCGTCCTGGACGGCCGTCGCACGGCCCGCCGGATCTTCCGGTTCTGGACCGGAGAGGACACCGACGCCTCGATCGTCATCGACGACGAGGGGTTCCTGTACGTGGCCTCGGAGCTGGAGCGCCGGGGCGCCCGTTCGCAGGAGGTCGGCCAGCTCCTGAAGCTCGATCCGCGGGATCGGAACGACCCGGTGGTGTGGGACGTCCCGATCCCGGGGGAAGGGGGAGACGGAGGGATGTGGGCGACGCCCGGCCTGTTCGGCGACGCCGTGTTCGCGGCCACGAACACCGGCCGGATCCTCGCCGTCGACCGGGACCGTGGACGGATCGCCTGGGAGCTCGAGCTCACGCCGCCGACGTGGACCTCGCCGGTGATCGTCGGCGGGGTCCTGCTGGTGGGGGACTGCGCGGGCGTGCTGCACGCCTACGACGTCGGGGTCGAGCCGCTCGATGGCCCGCCGAAGGAGCTGTGGAACGTGCAGCTGGAGGGATGCATCGAATCCACGCCCGCGGTCTGGCGCGGCATGGTGTACGTGGGCGACCGCGGCGGCGCCGTGTACGGCATCGGGGATCCCAGGTGAACGCTCCGGCGTCCCGGGTAGGGTAGGGAGGTGCCGCCGATCGCCGCGGGAACCGCGGCCCCCGAGATCCCCGGCGCGGAGCGCGTCCCCGGGCCCAGCGCCGTCATGTTCTACAAGGTCACCTGCCCGACCTGCCAGCTGGCCGCGCCGGTGGCCGATCGGCTGGCCGCCGCGTTCCCCGGGCGATTGCTCGGCGTGGGACAGGACCCC
>JBOGWD010000480.1:0-3593 GCA_050693275.1 Actinomycetota bacterium
TGGGCAATCCCTACGCCGGGATCGTGCTCTCCGGAACCGTCCTGGTAGCGGCTCTCCTGCGCCCGTGGCCCGGCGTGGTCCTGCTGCTCGGGGCGGCGCTGTTCGCCGGCCTGCCGTTCCTGGGGGCGGATCTCGGGGGAGGGCTGACCCTCGTCACGGTGGCGGCGATCTGGTTCGTGGTCCGGGTGCGGGGCCGGTTCGGCGGGCGCGAGGTGGCGCTCGTGGTCCTCGCCGCCGTCGCAGGGCTGGCGCTCCTGGTGGCGGCCCACAGCGTCCTTCCGTCGGGGGCGACCCACGTGACCCGGGCCGTCGAGGGGGCGGGGCCGGCCGACCTCCTGGAAGTGTTCCTTCGGCGGCTCCGGCTGAACGTGGAGGCCACGTCGGCCATCCCGGCCGCGTGGCTGGCGGTCCTGGGGCTGCCGGCGTGGCTCCTGGCGGTCTGGCGGGGCCCGGCCCGCGTTCGGCTGGAACATGACCCCGCCTGGCGACACGCCGCGATGGTCCTGGCCGCGAGCGGGATGCTCGGCTACGTTCTCAACGACACCTACGGCATGGCTGCGGTCGCCTTCGTGTTCGTGTCCGCGGCGGTCGTCGTCCCCGCGCTGCGATGGACGAACGGCTAACGCCTCCCTGGCGTCTGTGGGAGGCGGTCCCCGTGGTCCTGGCGGCGGTGGCCGCCTCGACGGTGGCCTCCGTGGCGCTCGCGGCGGGGTTCGGGGGCGTCGGGGGTCCGGCGCTCCTGCTCTCCGCCATGGCCTTCCAGATCTCCCTGGCCATGTTCACGGTCATCTGGGTGGGGGTGCGGCACCGGGGGTGGGTGCCGGCCCTGGGTTTTCGCAGCGAGCGACCGGACCGCGACGTTCCGCTCGGAGGGTTCGTCGGCGTGGGTCTGTGGGCGGGGCTCTCCTATGTGGTCGCCCCGGCGGTGGTGCTCGTGTGGAGAGCCGTGGCGGGCAGCTCACCCCCGACCCCGAACCAGCTTCCCGGGGTCGACTTCGGGCCGGTCGAGATCACGCTGGGCGTGGTGCTCCTGGTGGTGGTGACGCCGATCGCCGAGGAGGTCTTCTACCGCGGGTTCCTGTTCGGGGCGCTGTGGCCGCGGGTCGGATCCTGGTGGGCGGGCCTGATCTCCGCGGCCCTCTTCGGCGCATCCCACCTCGCCGGCGGGGCGGTGCTGGTGCCCATCCTGTTCGTGTTCGGTCTGGCCCAGGCGGCGCTGTTCCGGTGGCGCCGGTCCCTGGTGGCGCCGATCGCGGCCCACGCCGTGTTCAACCTGATCGGGCTGGCCCTGATCCTCATGGAGCGCCTCTGAGCGGGCGTTCCTCGACCGTGGAGGACGCCGCCGGCGTCCTGGCCGGCGGGGGAGCCGTGGCCTTCACGGGGTCGGGGATCTCGGCCGAGTCCGGGATCCCCACGTTCCGGGATCCTGGAGGGATCTGGGACCGGTTCGATCCCTCCGAGTTCGGCACGTGGGAGGGCCTGGTCCGGCTGGCGGTCACCCGCCCCGACGCCCTGGCGGACTTCCTGTCGGAGCTCCGGCGAGCCTTCGCCGCGGCCGAGCCGGGACCGGCCCACGTGGCCCTGGCCCGACTGGAGGCCTCGGGACATCTCGACGCCGTCGTGACCCAGAACGTCGATGGCCTCCACCAGGCCGCGGGGAGCAGTCGGGTCCTGGAGCTGCACGGGTCGTTCGCCCGGATCGCGTGCATCATGTGCGGGCACCGGGAAGACGTCGGGCGGGGCCGCTTGCTGGCCGATCTCGACCGGGCCGTGGTGGGCCTTCGATCGGCGTTCGTGCCGAGCCTGGCCTCGCTGCTGCCGAGGTGCTCCCGGTGCGGGGGCCCGGCCCGGCCCGACTTCGTGGCGTTCGGAGAGGCGGTGCACGACTATCCCGAGGCCGAGCGCCTGGTCCGGGGCTGTCGGGCGCTGCTCGTCGTGGGTACCTCGGGCGAGGTGTTCCCCGCCGCCGCGCTCCCGGACGAGGCCCGGGGCGCCGGCGCGACCGTCATCGACGTGTCCGCCGAACCGACGAGCGTGCGGGCCGACCTCCGCCTGGAGGGCTCGGCGGGAACGGTCCTCCCCACGCTGGCCGAGCTGATCGTGGGCCGATGAACGGGCGCTCAGCCGGGCAGCGTCTCCTCGAAGCACCCCGCCAGCGAGAGTCCTTCGCCGGATGCTGCTCCGTCGAACCGCCACTGGCCGGACACGAGCCGCGCGACGCCGTAGTAATGCCCCACGTCCAGGAACTCCGGCACGAGGACCTCCGGGTCCTCTCCCTCCTGCCAGGCGATCATGCTGGGTTCGTCGTCGACCTCGATCGGGGCACCCTCGGCGTCCAGGAAGGTGAAGTGGACCTCGGCCCGCCCCCCGCCCAGGCGGATCAGGTAGCCCTCCACCGAACCGACGTCCGGCACCTCGACGATGTGGCTCGTCGGGAGCGGGGGCTCGCCGGGGATCTCCAGGGCCTCGCACAGCGTGGCCACCTGGAGGGGAACCTCGACCGAGTCGGCGCCACGCTGGACCAGGACCGTCACGTCCCAGGGCCCGCCGATCGACAGATTGCTGCCGGTGGCCCGATAGCGACCGTCGCCCTGGGGCCGGAGGTCCAGCCGCGAGTCGGCGAGGTCGGCGCCGCCCAGGAACGAGAATGTCAGGCTGACCCGCTGGGCGGATACGGGCTCGCCGGTGTCGTAGTCGGTGACCCGGAGGTCGAAGCGGTTCGGTCCGGGCAGCGCCGGATCGACCTCCAGCCGGGTCCGCACGGAGGTGGCGAAGTCCGACCCGCTGGTGGTCAGCGCGGCGGGCGGCCGGGTCGCCGCCGGGACCTGGGCCGGGGGAACCAGCGTGGCCAGGACCGCCGCCGCGGTCAGGGCCCCCACGGCCAGGGCCAGCTCGCCGCTGGAAACCCGGCGGAGGCCCCGGAGCGACGTGCCGGCCCGAGGCACGTTGCGCCACCTGTTGATCCCGCCGAGGGTGGCCAGGGCCCCGATCAGCCCGGCCTTGACCAGGACGAGCCGGCCGTAGCCGGTGGAGAAAAGCGCCCCCCAGCCCCCGACCTCGTTCACGGCTCGGAGGACCCCCGTGACGGCCACGGTGGCCAGCGCGTACGCGGCGACCGCGGAGAACCGGCGCACGGCTCTCCCCTTCGTGTCGCCCGGCCGGCCCCGGACGCCGATCAGAAGCGCGGCCAGACCGCCGAGCCATACGCCCACCGCGGCGAAGTGGGCCCACTGGGCCAGGACCTTGGCCCAGGCCAGATCCCCCCGGGCCGCGGCGTGCCCCGCGATCACGTGGGCCAGCATCCCTCCCGCCGCTGCCGCCCCCGCCAGGAGCAGCATGGTCCGCCGCGATCGAGGCCACAGGGACGCCCCCAGGAGTGCGGTGCCGGCCAGCACGATCGCGCCCGCTCGGTAGAGGATCGCTCGACCGGGCGTGGTCGGGAGAAAGTCCCCGAATCCCACGCCGGACCCCCGCTGTTGAGCGAGGGCGAGCACGATGAGGCCGCCCAGCGCGGTTCCCCAGGCCCACAGGGCCAGTCGACGGACCGGCCCCGGGCACACCGCGAACGCCAGGGCCCCCACCCACGCCGCTCC
>JBOGWD010000481.1:0-1262 GCA_050693275.1 Actinomycetota bacterium
GGCCGCGGGCGGGGCCGTGCTGGCGGCCCGGGCCTTCCTGGGCGGCGACCGAGCCGTCGAGCGTCCGGCCCGTCCGGCCCAGACGCCGGCGGCGCCCGTCGACCCCGTGGTCGACGTCACCCTGCCGATCAAGTGGCCGTCCTCGATCGTCTACGGCGAGGGCAGCATCTGGGTCGCAGCATCCGCCAATGACGGCACCGGCGCCGGAACCGTCTATAGGATCGACCCTGACACGGCTGAGGTCCTCGCGGAGATCCAGGTCCCCTCAGTTCCCGGGTGGGAGGTCGGAGGCGGGGGGATGGAGATCGCTGAGGGCAGCCTGTGGATTGCCGGGTACCTGGACGACGGCGATCAGGCTGCCCTCCTTCGGGTTGACGCGACCACGGACGAGCTGGCCGACGTCGTTCCCCTCGGCGGCCAGTTCGCCGGCGATGTCGCGGTAGACGAACACGGCATCTGGGTTACCGTCTTCGTCGAGCCATCGGTGGAGCTCGCTCGCCTGGACCCAGGAACCCTGGCGGTTGACATGCGGTCGAGCCTGGACGTCGATTGGGCCCGCGAAATCCTGGCTGTTGATGGCCACGTCTGGGTTCGCACCACAAGAGGCGTCCTCCTCATGGTGAATCCCGTCACCGGCGAGGTCCTGGAGCAGGTGGTCGTCCCGGGCGGCGTTACCTCTATGACCACGTTCCAGGGAGCGATCTGGTCGGCCACCTGGAAGGCGTCTTCCGGAAACCTGCTGGCTCGGATCGACCCGGCCACCGGCGCGATGGATCTCCTCCCTTCGGACCCGATGGGATACCTGGTCGAGGGGGGAGAGAGGGGGCTGTGGGGCCGCTGGGATCCCGGCGCCGGGACGCTCGGCGTGGCCCGCTTCGACACCAACACCGGGAGGGTGGATGCCTCGGCCGCACTGGATCGAGGGTTCCAGCCGATCGCGCTGGCCGTGGCCTCCGACTCCGTGTGGCTGGCCACGTACGAGGAGGGCGTGACCCGGATCGAGCTGCGGCCCTCATAAATGGAACCGCCAGAGCCCGAAGGCTCCAGCGGTTCCATGCGCTTTGTACACCGCCGTCCCGGGGGCATGCAAGCCGCCGGAAGGGTTTTGTCACTCTTTTCCGGCCAGTCCGCTAGCCCCGGCGGAGAGAGATCACCATGTTGGCGGCCATCGTGACCATCACCCGATCCCCTGCCTTGAGCCCGTCGGGCACACCCTCCGGACCAAGCCGCGCGCTCCGTGTGTTCCCGTCGGAGAAGATCAG
>JBOGWD010000482.1:0-1281 GCA_050693275.1 Actinomycetota bacterium
TCGACGTTCCGGGTCTCCCTGCCCCTGGCCGAGCGCCCCACCCCCGCGCGTTCCTAGCGTGGCCACATCCCGACTTTCCTTCCCGCTCGATTACGGTCAATCGGCAGATGGGTCGCCTTCTGCCGAGAGCGGGAAGACCCTCTCCCGGTACCTGGGGAAATACATACCATATACGTTATAGATTCTTCAGGTCACCGCGAGGACCGGGGAGGCTCCGAGGTGTCGCTCCAAGTCGGGGACGCGACATCCTAGCTGTAGTTCCCATCACCGTTGTTTACAGCCGCGAGGCCGGCGGCTTGCCTCCGAGCGCGGTGTGGAGCCTGCGCAGATTGTAGTGGTGCACCCACCGGCGGAGGGTTGCCAGCCTGGCGCCGTTGGAGCGGTACATCCGCACGTACGCCCACTCCTCGAGCAGCGTCCGGAGGAACCGCTCCACCTTGCCGTTGATCCTCGGTCGGTACGGCCCCGTCGTCTTGTGGCGGATCCCGTGGGCTGCCAGGACGCCGGAGAACGCCTCTGAGCGCGTGTAGTTCATTGCCTCATCGGTCATCACCGCCTCCACCCGCACCCCGCAGGAGGCGAAGAACTCGACCGCCCGCTCCAGGAACCCTGCGCAGGTCTCGCCGCGCTCATCCCCGAGCGGCTCCACGAACGCCACCCGGGAGTGGTCATCCACGGCGGCGTGGAGGTAGTCGTAGCCGAGACGGCGGTTGCCCTTGGCCACCCGGGTCTCGGTGGAGCGCCCCAGCATCCTGTGCCCCCCGCCGGCAGGGATCCGTCCCAGCTTCTTGACGTCAAGGTGCAGGAGCTCGCCGGGCCGGTCCCTCTCGTAGCGGATGGGGGTGCCGGTGGGCCGGTCGGTGTGGTGCAGGCGGGACAGGCCGTGACGGCGCAGGACGCCGTACACGGTCGAGCGAGCCATCCTCAGCTCCGGCCCCAGCCGGTGCGGTCCTTGCTTGAGGCGGCGGCGGGCCGCAAGGACCCGACGGACCTGGGAAGGGGGAAGGGCATGCGGACACCGGTGCGCCCTGGAAGGACGATCCTGCAGCCCGACCTCCCCCTCTTCCCGGTAGCGCCGGAGCCACTTGTAGACCGTCGCGCGAGACACCCCCGCAGCTTCGGCCGCCTGAGCCGGCATCCACCCCAAGACCGTCACCCGCTCCACCAGCAAAAGCCGCCCCTGCGGCGTCAGCTTCGCCCTACGATGGGCCACGAGAGCCTCCTCTCGGTCGGAGTCCAACACCCAACCGTGATGGAGGCTCTCGCGGTGTCAACAACCCT
>JBOGWD010000483.1:0-5143 GCA_050693275.1 Actinomycetota bacterium
GTGGAGATGGCGGCGAACGTCACCAGGGCGTTCCGGCGGAGCGCCGTGGCGGTCTCCCGGAGGAAGTAGCCGTACCTACGCACCGTAGCCGTAGACCCCTCGGGCCTGGTCCCGGACGACCTGGCCCTGGTCCAGCTCGACCACGCGCCGGCGCATCGCGTCCACGATGGCGTTGTCGTGCGTGGCCATGATCACGGTGGTCCCGGTCCGGTTGATGCGGTCGAGCAGCTTCATGATCTCCACGGACGTGGACGGGTCCAGGTTCCCGGTCGGCTCGTCGGCCAGAAGGATCAGCGGCCGGTTGACGAAGGCCCGGGCGATCGACACCCGCTGCTGCTCACCGCCGGACAGCTCCTCGGGGTAGTTGCTGAGCTTGTCCCCCAGGCCGACCAGCTCGAGGATCTCCGGGACACGCTTGTCGATGACGTGCTTGGCCTTGCCGATCACCTCGAGGGCGAACGCCACGTTCTCGAACACGGTCTTGTCGGGGAGCAGCTTGAAGTCCTGGAACACCGTTCCCACGTTGCGACGGAGGTAGGGCACCTTCCACGGCGACAGGTGAGCGATGTCCTTCCCGGCCACCCAGATGCTGCCCCGGGTAGGCTCCTCCTCCTTCAGCAGGAGGCGGATGAACGTCGACTTCCCGGAGCCCGAGGGGCCCACGACGAACACGAACTCGCCCTTGCGCACCTCGATGCTGACGTCCTCGAGGGCGACCACCGAGTCCTTGTAGATCTTGCTGACGTGTTCTGTCTTGATCATGTACGGGAAGCCGTCCCGGCCGGCCCGTCATGCTAGCAGACGATCCGAGGCATGTGAAACACCCTGGCGACCTGGTCAGATGACGATCCGGAGACCTCTCCACACCTCAGCGCAGAGCGGCCAGGAACTCCCGGGTCGTGGTGGCGATGCCCTGCGCGTCGAACCCGTACTTCGTGTAGAGCTCCTGGGGCGAGCCCGACTCGCCGAACGTGGTCATCCCGATCCTTCGGAGGGAGCCGAGCGAGCCGTTGCCCGAGGCCAGCACCTCGGCCACGGCCCCCCCGAGACCACCGTGGATGCTGTGGTCCTCCACGGTGACCACCGGCCGGCCGGCCGCCGCTTCGAGGACCGCCTCCTCGTCCAGCGGAGCGATCGTGTGGATGTTCGTCACCGAGGCCGACACGCCGTCCTCCGCCAGCAGCTCCGCGGCTCGCATGGCCTCCCCCACCGGGGCGCCCGTGGCCAGGATGGCCACGTCCGATCCATCACGGAGCGCCACGGCCTTCCCGAACTCGAACCGGTACCCGTCGCCGTTCACGTCCTCCACGCCCTGCCGGGTCAGGCGGAGGAACGCCGGGCCCGTGTGCTCGACCAGGTACTCGACGGCCCGCTCCGTCTCCACCCCGTCGGCCGGGTTGACCACCGCCATGTTCGGGAGCGCCCGCATCATGGCGATGTCCTCCAGCGACATCTGCGAGTAGCCGTCCTCCCCCACCCCGATCCCGCTGTGGGTGCCGACGATCCGGACGTTGGCCTCCTGGTACGCCACCGACAGCCGCACGGTCTCGAATCGACCGCTGACGAAGCACGCGAACGAGCAGGCCCACGGGACCTTCCCCTCGAGCGCCAGACCCGAGGCGATCCCGATCATGTTCGACTCCGCGATCCCGCACTCGAAGAAGCGGTCCGGGTACGCTTTCGCGAAGTCCTCCGTGCGGGTGGAGTCCCGGAGGTCGCCGGTGAGGACGACCACCCGAGGGTCCTGGCCGGCGCGGACGATGGCCTCGCCGAACGCGTCCCTGGTCGCCGCTCCCATCAGCCATTCTCCCCGCGCAGCTCGGCCAGGGCCTGCTGGGCCTTCTCGCCCTCTGGCGCCTTGCCGTGCCACGCCGGGTCGAGCTCCATCCACGACACGCCCTTGCCCTTGACCGTGCGGGCCACGATCACACTCGGTCGCCCGGTCACCAGATCGGCCTCGTCCAGCGCGTCGAGGATCTGGCCCATGTCGTGGCCGTCGATCTCGCGGACGTGCCAGTTGAAGGCCTTCCACTTCGCCACCAGCGGCTCGACGTCCAGGCGCTCGGCGACCTTACCGGTCTGCTGCACCTGGTTGGCGTCGACGATGCCGCACAGGTTGTCCAGGCCGCGGCGGCCGGCGAACATGGCCCCCTCCCAGATCTGGCCGGCCTGGATCTCCCCATCGCCCATCATGCAGTACACCCGCCAGGACGCCCCGTCGACCTTACCCGCCAGAGCCATGCCCACGGCCACTGAGAGGCCCTGGCCGAGGGATCCGGTGGAGGCCTCGATCCCCGGCAGGCGGACCCGGTCCGGATGACCCTGCAGCGCCGAGCCCACGTCCCGGAGGCTCTTCAGCTCCTCCTGGGGGAAGTACCCGAGCTTGGCCATGGCCGCGTAGACGATCGGGATGCAGTGACCCTTCGAGAGCACGAACCGGTCGCGATCGGGCCACCGCGGCTCCTCCGGCCGGAGCCGCAGCACATGGAAGAACAGGGCGGCGATCATGTCCGCGGCAGAGAGCGTTCCGCCCGGGTGCCCCGAACCCGCCGTGGCGATGGTCTCGATGTCGAGGATGCGCAGCTCGCGGGCGATCCCGGTGAGGCGTTCGATCAGCGCGACGCGATCGGAGGCTTCGGTGGGGTCCATGAAGGGTAGCCTACCAGCCTCATGCCACCGAACCGCCGTCACCTGCGCGGTGGCGGAGCGCGGCCTCGATCAGTCGCTGGAGATCCCCGTCGAGCACCCGGTCGACGTCACCGATCTCCACCCCGGTGCGGTGGTCCTTGACCAGCCGGTAGGGCTGGAGCGTGTAGGAACGAATCTGGGAGCCGAACTCGATGTCCCGACGCTCCCCCCGCAGGTTCTCGATCCTGTCCTCACGCTCCCGCCTGGCTCGGTCCATCAGCCGTGCCTTCAGGATGCGCATGGCCACGGCCCTGTTCTGGATCTGCGACCGCTCGTTCTGACAGGCGGCGGTGATGCCTGTGGGGATGTGCGTGATCCGCACGGCCGAGTCCGTGACGTTGACGTGCTGGCCGCCGGCGCCGCTGGAGCGGTACGTCTCGATCCTGAGGTCCTTCGGGTCGATCTCCGCCTCCTCGTCCTCGGGCAGGAGGGGGATCACGTCGAGCGACGCGAACGAGGTGTGCCGCCGGCTCTGCGCATCGAAGGGGGAGATCCGGACCAGCCGGTGGACCCCCCGCTCGGCCGACAGCAGCCCGTACGCGTTCGTCCCGCGAAGGATGAAGGTGGCGCTCTTGATCCCGGCCTCCTCACCAGGGTTCACCTCGTCGAGCTCGACCTCGAACCCCTCTCGCTCGGCCCAGCGCAGGTACATGCGCAGAAGCATCTCAGCCCAGTCCTGGGATTCGGTGCCCCCGGCCCCGGCGTGGATCGAGGCCACCGCATCGTGGCGGTCGTACTCGCCGCCCAGCAGGGCGGCCAGCTCGAGCCTGGCGACGTCGGTCTCGAGCCCGTCGAGGGCCGCGGCCAGCTCGCGCTCGGTCTCGGGGTCGTGCGACTCGTCCAGGAGCTGATCGAGCACCTCTGCTTCCTCGATCCGCTCGGCCAGGCCGTCGTACCGCTCCAGCTCGTCCCGAAGACCGGCCAGCCGGCGGGTCAGATCCTGCCCGCGAGAGGGGTCGTCCCAGAGGCCCGGGTCGGAGACCGCGCCCTCGAGCTCCTCGGCCTCGCGGCGACTCCGATCGACGTCAAAGGTACTCCTTCGCGCTGGCCAGCCTGGCCGCCAGGTCCTTCACCCGCTCGCGCCGCTCGCTCATGGGCTAGGCGCTGTTGGCGCCGTGGCACTTCTTGTACTTCTTGCCCGAGCCACACGGGCACGGCGCGTTCCGGGGGATCTTGCCCGAGGCGGCCGCCGCCGACCGGCCGGCGGCGGGGCCGGCCAGGGCCTCCTGCCGGCTCCGACCGGAGACGACCCGCTGGGGCCGGGGCCGGGCCGGCTCGTCCTGACGGACCAGCTCCACCCGGTAGATGTACCGGACGAGCTCCTCGACGATCGAGGCCTTCATGCCCTCGAACATCGAGTGTGCCTCGTTCTGGTACTCGACAAGCGGGTCCCGCTGCCCGTAGGCCCGGAGGTGGATGCCCTCCTCCAGGTAGTCCATGTCGTGCAGGTGCTCCCGCCACTTGTTGTCGGTCACCGAGAGCACGACCATCCGCTCCAGCTCCCGCATGACCTGCTCCCCGAGCTCCTGCTCCCTGCGGTCGTAGGCGGCGGTGGCCTCCTGGAGCACCCGATCGCGGAGCTCGTCGGCGTCCTCGATCCCCTTGAGATCCTGGACGGCGAGCTGGGTCGGATAGGTGCCCTGCAGCGTGGTGACGAGCCCCTCCAGGTCCCACTCCTCGGGGAAGATCTCCGTGCTCACGTACTGCGCCACCGTCCCCTCGATGACCTCGGCGATCATGCCCACGGTCTGGTCGCGGAGGTTCTCGCCCTCCAGGATCCTGCGCCGGTCCCCGTAGATGATCGTGCGCTGGGTGTTCATCACCTCGTCGTACTTGAGCACGTTCTTCCGGCGCTCGAAGTTGATCGCCTCGACCTGCTTCTGGGCGTTCTCGATGGCCCGGGAGACGATCCTGGCGGTGATGGGCTCGTCCTCCGGCCACTTGAAGCGATTCATGATCGCCTCGATCCGCTGCGCCGCGAACAGCCGCATCAAGTCGTCCTGGAGCGAGAGGTAGAACCGGGACTCGCCGGGATCGCCCTGACGGCCAGACCGGCCCCGGAGCTGGTTGTCGATCCGTCGGGACTCGTGGCGCTCGGTGCCCAGCACGTACAGGCCACCCAACTCCACGACCTCCCCGTGCTCCTCGCCGGTCTGCTTCTTGTATCGCTCCAAGATCGGCTCGAACTCCTCCTCGTACCGGGACCGCTCCTCGTCGTCCATCTCGAAGAGCAGATATCGGTCGTTGTCCCAGCCGTTCGCGGCCATCTCCTGTCGGGCCAGGTACTCGGCGTTCCCACCGAGCATGATGTCGACGCCTCGCCCGGCCATGTTGGTGGCCACCGTGACCGAGCCCTTGCGGCCCGCCTGGGCGATGATCATGGCCTCCTTCTCGTGCTGCTTGGCGTTGAGCACGTGGTGGGGGACGCCCCGGCGGTTCAGGTATCCGGACAGCC
>JBOGWD010000484.1:0-3266 GCA_050693275.1 Actinomycetota bacterium
GCCACCAACAGGAAGGCCGCGAAGATGACCCGGAGGGCGCGCTCCGGGATCCGGCGGAGGGCATGCGTGCCCACGACGGCCCCGACGGCCCCACCCGCGGTGAGCAGCCCCGCCGCCGCCCAGTCGAGGGCACCCGCCTGGGCATAGCCGGCCGCCCCAGCCGCGGCGATGGGAACGATGGCGGCCAGCGACGTGGCGTGGGCCGACCGTTGGGTCATCCGCAACACCAGGACCAGCCCGGGGACGATCAGGATCCCCCCGCCCACCCCGAACAGGCCGGAGAGCGCCCCGGCGGCCACGCCCACCGCGGCCGCCGGGAGCGTCCCCCCTGAGGTTGGAGCCGCCACGACCCGAGGATACGCGGCGATATCATCGGCCCGTGGCCGACTCCCCCCTCCTGGCTCCGCTCAACCCCGTCCAGCGCGAGGCGGTCCTCCGCGCGGACGGCCCGGTGCTCATCGTGGCCGGGGCCGGCTCGGGGAAGACCCGCATCCTCACCCACCGGATCGCCCACCTGATCGTCGAGGGCGGGGTCCGCCCTCAGTCGATCCTGGCGATCACCTTCACGAACAAGGCGGCCCAGGAGATGGCGGACCGTGTGGAGGCTCTGGTCGGCTCGAGGATCGCCCGGGGCATGTGGATCCTGACGTTCCACTCGGCGTGCGCTCGCATCCTCCGACGGGAGCACGGGCTCCTCGGCCTCCCGTCGCACTTCTCCATCTACGACGAGGGAGACACCGAGCGGGTCGTCAAGATGTCCCTGGAGGCCTTGGGCCTCGACGCCAAGCGATTCCATCCGAGGGTCGTGGCCGCCGCCATCGGGAAGGCCAAGGACAACCTGCTGACAGCGGCGGAGTTCGGGCAGGCCGCTGGCACCTGGTACGAGCGGACGCTCGCGGACGTCTACGCAGAATACGAGCGTCGTCTGGCGGCCGCGGGCGCGGTCGACTTCGACGATCTGATCCTGCGGACCGTGCGGCTGTTCCGATCGCACCCGGAGGTACTCCAGCACTATCAGGAGCGGTTCCGGTACGTCTTGATCGATGAGTACCAGGACACCAACCGGGCCCAGTACCATCTGGTGAACCTCCTGGCGGCGAAGCATCGGAACATCTGCGTCGTCGGAGACGCGGACCAGGGGATCTACTCCTGGCGGGGGGCCACGATCCAGAACCTCCTGGACTTCGAGCACGACTACCCGGACGCGGAGGAGTTCATCCTCGATCAGAACTACCGATCCACCCGGACCATCCTCGAGGTGGCCAACGCGCTGATCGACCACAACCTCCAGCGCAAGCCGAAGAACCTCTGGACCGATGCGGACCACGGCAGCCCGGTGGTGCGCTACCGGGCCGAGGACGAGCACGACGAGGCGTGGTTCGTGGCCCAGGAGGTCGAGCGGCTGGTGAACGACCAGGCCGAGCACGCCTACGGCGACATCGCGGTCTTCTACCGGACCAACGCCCAGTCCCGGGTGATCGAGGACGTGTTCATGAAGGCCGGCATCCCGTACCGCGTCGTCGGCGGGGTGCGCTTCTACGAGCGCCGGGAGGTCAAAGACGTCCTGGCGTACCTCCGAGCCCTGGTGAACCCCCAGGATGCCGTGTCGGTGCGGCGGATCATCAACACCCCCAAGCGGGGGATCGGGGACCAGACGGTGGCGGCGCTGGAGGGCTTCGCCCGGGAGGAGGGCCTCACCCTCCTCGAGGCATCCCGCCGGGCGGAGGAGATCGGCCTCCTCTCGCCCCGGGCCACCTCCGCGGTGAAGGGCTTCGTGGACGTGATGGGCCGGCTGGGTTCGGGGCTGGCGGAGGATGGCCGCCCGTCTCGGATGATCGAGGCCGCGTTCACCGAGTCGGGGTACGAGGCGGAGCTCGACGCAGAGCGCACCGTCGAGGCGGAGACGCGCAAGGAGAACCTGCGGGAGCTGGTCGGGGTGGGCGCGGAGTTCGAGGCGCGTCACCCGGAGGGAAGCCTCCCGGAGTTCCTCGAGCAGATCGCCCTGGTTACCGAGCAGGACGAGTACGACGATGTGTCCTCGACCGTGACCCTGATGACACTCCACAACGCCAAGGGGCTCGAGTTCGAGGTGGTGTTCATCGCGGGGATGGAGGACGGAGTGTTCCCCCACTTCCGGTCCATGACCGACGCCGACGAACTCGAGGAGGAGCGACGGCTCGCCTACGTGGGCATCACCCGGGCCAGGAAGCGCCTCTATCTGACCCACGCCTGGAGCCGGACGCTGTTCGGGGCCTCCTCGTACAATCCGCCGTCCCGGTTCCTGAACGAGATCCCCGCCGAGCTCGTGGAGGACCTGGAGGAGGCCGGCCGCGGCGACGGCGAGGTGGTGGCCCCGGGAGCTCCCCCCGAGGTCGGAGCGGGGGACACCGTCCTCCACGACCGCTTCGGAGAGGGAGTAGTCATCTCGGTGTCGGGGGCCGGCCACGACGCCGAGGCCGTGATCATGTTCGAGGACGAGGGCGAGAAGCGGCTGCTCCTGGCCTACGCCCCCCTCAAGCGGGTCGGCTGAGCCTTCAGGGCGCGGCGGCGGAGGTGTCGATGTACAGGACGCCGCGGTGCACCTCGATGGGCAGGACCGCGAGCGACCGCCCCTTCGGGCCGGCGCCGTCGAGCCCGAACCTCTGCTCCGCGCAGTCGAGGTAGCCCCCCTCGACGACCTCGAGGGGACAGTTGGCCGGCTCGGCCACGGCGATGGCCCTGCCGTCCGCGGTGACGCCCAGGAAGACCCCGGCGAGCACCTCCCGGGCCGTCCCCGGGGCCACGTCATCGACACCCAGCCCTTCGATCTCCTGGAAGGGAGGTCCTGGAGGGCGGAACAGGAACCACGTCGCGGCCAGGACGATCACCAGTCCGACGGCGATCGAGCCGACCACCCATTGGATTCCCAGCGTTCCTCGGAACGGCCCCAGGGGCCCGATCCGAGAGCCCGTCTTCACCCCTGGTGCGCGGATATGGATCCGGCGGGTGGACATCCGGCCCATTATCCAGGGTTCCCGTCGCTGCGTGGCCGATGCCCGAACCGCCGTCCACAGCGGTATGGATAGTTTCCGTCCGACCCTTTTTTTTTGCCATCGTCCGCGATGGTCGGGGACGCGGGAGGAGGCCAAGATCCGATTCGCCGAACCGCTGGACGACGCGCTGCGAAGCCGCGGTCATGTTCGCGTCCTTCGTGCACTGGCTCGGACGCCGCAGGAGGCGAACGTCTCCGCCCGGGCGATCGCTCGACGAGCCGGCATGTCCCACCC
>JBOGWD010000485.1:0-2650 GCA_050693275.1 Actinomycetota bacterium
GGCCCAGGGTCTGGTGAAGCGGTACGGGGACGTGACCGCACTGGGGGGGCTCGACCTCGAGGTCCCCGAGGGCACCGTCCTCGGGCTGCTCGGCCCGAACGGCGCGGGCAAGACCACCGCCGTGCGCGTCTTCACCACGCTGCTCGAGCCCGACGAGGGCACCGCCGCGGTCAATGGCATCGACGTTCTGGACGACCCGCAGGGGGTCCGCGAGCACATCGGCCTCTCGGGGCAGAACGCGGCGGTCGACGAGTACCTCACCGGCTTCGAGAACCTCGACATGGTCGGACGGCTCTACCACCTGGGCCGGGCACGGTCGCGGGATCGGTCCCGCGAGCTGCTCGACGCCTTCCGGCTGGTCCATGCGGGCGATCGACCCGTCCGCACCTACTCGGGGGGCATGCGCCGGCGCCTCGACCTGGCGGCGTCGCTCGTGGCCGAGCCGCCCGTCCTCTTCCTCGACGAGCCGACGACGGGCCTCGATCCGCGGAGCCGCATCGACATGTGGGAGGTCATCCGCGACCTGGTGGCCGGAGGCACCACGCTGCTGCTCACCACCCAGTACCTCGAGGAGGCCGACCGGCTGGCCGACGACATCGTGGTCATCGACCACGGGCGGAAGATCGCTCAAGGGAACGCCGACCAGCTCAAGGCCAGGGTCGGCGGGGAGCGGGTTGAGGTGGTGGTCGCCAGCTCCGACGATGTCCCGGCCACGGCCTCGATCCTGGGGCAGATCTCGCAAGAGGAGGTCCACATCGACGAGCCCACCCGCAAGGTGACCGCCGCGGTCACCGGCGGTGTGGACATCCTGGGAGAGGTGCTCCAGCGGCTCCGGGACGGCCAGTGCGGCATTGTGGATATCGGCCTCCGGCGCCCGACCCTGGACGACGTGTTCCTCTCGCTCACCGGCCACGTGGCCGAGGAGGCCGAGGAGATCCTGGAGCAGGCGGACGAGAAGGGCGACGTGAGAGAGAAGGAGGCGGTCCGATGAGCTCGCTGGGGCTGGCATTCGCGGACGGCGCCGTGGTGGCCAAGCGCAACCTGATCAAGATCAAGCGGGTCCCCGAGATCCTGATCTGGACCACCATGTCGCCGATCATGTTCGTGTTGCTGTTCGCGCTGGTGTTCGGGGAGGCGATCGAGGTGCCCGGCGTGGACTACAAGGAGTACCTGATCGCCGGCATCTTCGCGCAGACGGTGCTGTTCGGCTCGACGTTCACGGGAGCCGGTCTCGCCGACGACATCACCAAGGGCATCATCGACCGGTTCCGGTCGCTGCCCATGTCACGCTCTGCCGTCCTGGTCGGTCGGACCGCCAGCGACGTCGTCTACAACGCCACCTCGATCTTCGTGATGACCATCACCGGCCTGATCGTGGGATGGCGGATCCACACCGGGGCGTTCGACGCGATCAGCGGGTTCGTGATCCTGCTGGTGTTCTCCTACGCGGTGTCGTGGATCATGGCGTACGTGGGGCTGAAGGTGTCCAGCGTGGAGGTCGTCCAGAACGCCTCGTTCATGTTCATCTTCCCGCTGACCTTCGTGGCCAACACGTTCGTGAATCAGGCCGACCTGCCGGGTCCACTGCGGACATTCGCGGAATGGAACCCCGTCTCGGCGGTGGCCCAGGCGGTGCGAGAGGCGTTCGGCAACACCGGATCCCTGCCGGAGCCCGAGGTGTGGTCGCTTGCTCACCCGGTGGCCTACACGTTCATCTGGGTGGCGATCATCCTGGCGATCTTCGTCCCGCTCTCGGTGCGGCAGTACCGGAAGGCCACGTCGCGCTGAGCCTTCCCTGAGGGAGGGGCCGGGGAGTTCCCCGGTCCCTCCTTGGGCCCACGACCAGAGCCAGCGGAGCGAGTCAGTGCTCGGATGCGTTCCTCGCCGCATCCAGGGCGGCCTCGATCTGGTCGAGGTGCTCGCCTCGATGCGTGGCCCTCAGGGGATTGACCGGGCTCTCGGGGTCGCGGGGCCACATCCGATCGGGCGGCAGGGAGGCCGCCCGTCGGTCGGTGTCCTCGGCGATACGCAGGGTGAGCTCCGCCACCTCGCGCGGCGGGATGGCGTGGATCAGCGGGCGGGCGGCGTCGTTGATCCAATCCACGTCCTCCGGCTCGGCGTCGGATGGCGAGAACGGCACGGCCCGTTCGAGCTTGTCTGCCAGCACGAACACCCGCGCGTCCCAGAAGGCGATATGGCCCAGCATGCCCGCGACCGTCCACTGTTCGTTCACCGAGGTGGGGAGGTCGTCGTCACCGAGGCGTGCGATCAAGGCGCTCAGGCGTTCACGCTGGCGGGTGTTCTGCTCCACATAGGAACGATCGACCGACATCCCGACCACCCTGTCTCGCCCTGCTGCACTCGCCGGCTCGAAACCTCGCCGCTGAGGTCACAGTCTACGAGCGGCCCCTCACACGGTGATGACGACCTTGCCGCGCGCGTGGCCCCCTTCCAGATGCCGGATGGCCTCGGGGACCTCGCTCAGCAGGTAGGTCCTGTCGATGACCGGCGTGAGCTTGCCGACCTCGATGACCTCCCTCAAGGACTGAAGGTCCTCCTTCCGCTCCGCCGAGACCAGCATCCGCAGCTTCTGGCCTACGAACGGCGACAACATGCCTGCCCGGAAATTGCGATCGAAGCCTCCGAGCCA
>JBOGWD010000486.1:0-4970 GCA_050693275.1 Actinomycetota bacterium
CGGCCCGGCCATCGCGGTCCTGTCCGTCGGGCCCTTCCTAGTCGTCCTCCTGGTCCTGATCGCCTACCCGGAGACCGCCCGGAGGTCACTCGAGGACCTCAACCCCGAGGACCGTGTCGACCCTCCACAAGGCATCGGTGGTGGGCGCGACAGTGGTGGGCGCGGCAGGATTTGAACCTACGGCCTCTCGCGTGTGAGGCGAGCGCTCTCCCGCTGAGCTACGCGCCCGAGGGGCTCAAGGGTATCACCGGCCGGGACCCGAAAAGGCGGCGGCGGGGTGTGCCCGCGTCACCCCGCCGCCTTCGCCCGGGCCCGAAAGCCCGGACATCTGGACCCCTCATCTTGCCATTTCCGACCTGGGCGCGCAAAGCGCCCTGCGGGCCCACACTGTCCATCGGCCGTGGGCCGTCGCCCCTTGAAACCTCCCCCCTCGGGGCCGGCTTGACACCTGCCGGGGGCCCGGGTACCAGTGACCCCGACAGTCGACCCGAGGGAGGGAACATGGATCGCCCCATGAGCCAGCGCCTCGTGGCCGAGGTGGTGGGGACGTTCACCCTGATCTTCATCGGGGCGGGCTCGATCGTGGCGGCGAGCGCGGCCGGTCTGGGGAGTGGCGGGGCCGGCCTGATAACGATTGCCCTGGCTCACGGCCTGGCCATCGGGGTGATGGTCTCGGCGGTGGGCCACGTGTCCGGCGGCCATTTCAACCCCGCCATCACCGTGGGGGCCTGGGTGGCCCGGCGGATGGGAAGCGGGGCCACGGTCGCCTACGTCCTGGCCCAGATCGCCGGGGGCCTGCTCGGTGCCCTGGCCCTGCGACTGGTGCTTCCCGGGAGCGCGTGGGATCCGGTGGTCCTCGGAACGCCACTGGTCTCCCCCGGGATCGCCGACTGGCAGGCCATCGCCATCGAGGCCATCCTCACGTTCTTCCTGGTGTGGGTGGTGTTCGCCACGGCCCTGGATCCCGAGGGTTCCTTCGGGAAGATCGCCGGCCTGGCCATCGGATTCACCATCGCCATGGACATCATGATGGGCGGGCCCTTCACGGGCGCGGCCATGAACCCGGCCCGGTCGATCGGCCCGGCCGTGGTCAGCGGAGAGCTGACCGGCGTGTGGGTGTACATCCTGGGCCCGGTGATCGGCGGCACGATCGCGGCGCTCCTGTACGACCTGGGGATCATGCGCCGGCAGGCCTGAGGCGGGTGGACCGGACCGAGCTGATCGAGGCCCTCCGCCGCTTGGTGGAGGCCGAGTCCTTCTCCTCCGACCCGGAGGGGCTGGAGCGCTGCGCCGGAGTCATCGACGACTTGTGCCGTGAGGTGCTCGGCTTAGGCACCACGGCCGCGGGCGCACACCGCGTGTGGCGGCGGGACGGGGACCGGCCGGTCCTCATCCTGTGCCACTTCGACACCGTGTGGCCGCCGGGCACGCTGGTTGGGTTCCCGTTCCGGGTCGAGGACGGCGTGGCCCGAGGTCCCGGGACCTTCGACATGAAGGCGGGCATCGTGCAGTGCCTCGAGGCCATCCGGCAGGTCCCCGCCGGTCCGGTGACGGCGCTGTTCACCTCGGACGAGGAGATCGGCAGCCCCGGCTCCCGAGCCCTGATCGAGGACGAGGCCCGCGCCGCCCGGGCCGTGCTGGTCCTGGAGCCCTCCGCGGCCGGGCGGGTCAAGGTGGCCCGGAAGGGCGTCGGGCAGTACCGGCTCGAGGTCACCGGGCGGGCGGCGCACGCCGGGTTGGCTCCCGAGGAGGGCGTGAACGCGGCGGTCGAGCTGGCTCGGCAGATCGAGGCCATCGGTGAGCTGGCCGATCCGGGCGGGGGGACGACCGTGACGGTGACGATGCTCGGCGGGGGGACGGCCGGCAACGTGATCCCGGAGTCGGCCTGGTGCACGGTGGACGTCCGGATGTGGTCGGCCGAGGAGGCCGCTCGCGTGGAGGCGGCCCTGGACCGGCTCCGGCCGACGCTGGATGGAGCCGCCCTCACGGTGACCGGCGGACTCAACCGGGGACCCCTGGAGCGGGAGTCGTCCGAGGGCCTGTACCAGCGGCTGGGCCGACTCGGGTACGACGTCGGCGCCGCCGAGGTCGGCGGGGGCAGCGACGGCAACCTCACGGCCGCCCTGGGCGTTCCGACCCTCGACGGGCTCGGCCCGGTGGGCGGGGGCGCCCACGCCCGCGACGAGCACGTCCTGGTCGACGAGATGCCCCGCCGGGCCGAGATGGTGGCCCGACTCACCGTCGATCTCCTGGCAGATGGCTGAGGACATCGCCGTCCGGCCGCTCACGTCGCTCGAGGACGCCACGGCCGCCTCCGCGCTGTTCGATCGGATCTGGGACGAGCGCCGGGTGATGGGCGCTCCGCTGCTCCGGGCCATGGCCGCACACGGCGGGCAGGTCCTGGGCGCGTTCGACGGCGATGATCTGGTCGGCGCCCTGGTCGGGCTGGTCGGCCTGACCGAGGAGGGCCGCCCCGTGGTCCACTCCCACATCACCGGCGTCGCCCCGGAGGCCCAGCTCCGGGGGATCGGGTTCCGCCTGAAGGGGGCCCAGCGGGACTGGTGCCTGGTCCGGGGGATCGATGTGGTCACCTGGACCATGGACCCGATGGTGGCCCGCAACGCCCGGTTCAACCTCCACAAGCTCGGTGCCGTGGCCGACAGGTTCCACCGCGACTACTACGGACCCATGGAGGACGCCTTCAATCGCGGGGAGCGCTCGGACCGGATCGAGATCCGGTGGGAGCTCCGAAGCGAGGGGACGGAACGGGCCATGCGCGGGGAACCGCGGGATCCGGCCACGATCGAGGCCGCCGTGCTGGTCCGCGTCCCGGAGGACTACCACGAGCTGCGGGACCGCGACCCGGACGCGGCTCGGCGGTGGCGAGACGAGGTCGCCGACGCCCTGGAGCGAGCGTTCGGGGACGGCTATGTGGCCACGGGCTTCCTCCGCGAGGGGGCCTACGTGCTGGAGCGAGCGTGACGGCCGGCCCGGCGGCCGTCGAGCTGGTCAGGGTGTCCCTGCCGCTGAAGCGGCCATTCACCACATCGTTCGGCACCAGCACGGGCAAGGATTGCGTGCTCGCTCGGGCGATCGGCGCGGACGGCGCGGAGGGATGGGGCGAGTGCACGGCCATGGAGGCGCCCCGGTACTCGGGTGAGTGGAACGACGGCGCGTGGTTGGTGCTCCGCGATCACCTGATCCCGGCGGCCCTGGCCGGCCGCCCCGCAGGGATCCGGGGACACCCGATGGCCGCGGCCGCCCTGGAGGTGGCGCTCACGGACCTCGACCTTCGCCGGAAGGGCGTCAGCCTGGCCGAGCACCTCGGCGGCGTCCGCGACCGCGTCCCGTGCGGGGTGAGCCTGGGCATGGAGGATCGGCTCGACGACCTCCTCGATCAGGTGCGGCGGTTCGTCGACGCGGGCTACCGCCGGGTCAAGCTGAAGATCGAGCCGGGTCGGGACGTGGACGTGGTGCGGACGGTGCGGGAGGCGTTCCCGGACACGCCGCTGTCGGTGGACGCCAACGCGGCGTACTCGGAGGAGACGGCGGGAGTCCTGGCCGGCCTGGACGACTTCAGTCTCGAGTACGTGGAGCAGCCGCTGCCCGAGGACGACCTCCTGGGCCACATCCAGCTCCAGCGGCGGCTGGCCACGCCGATCTGCCTCGACGAGACCATCACGTCCGCCCGGATGGCCCGGGCCGCCATCGAGCTGGGCGCGTGCCGTGTGATCAATGTCAAGCTCGGTCGGGTGGGAGGGCTGGCCGAGTCGGTGCGCATCCACGAGGTGGCCCGGGAGGCCGGGGTGCCGCTGTGGGTGGGCGGCATGCTCGAGACCGGCGTGGGCCGGGCCGCCAACGTGGCCCTGGCCTCGCTGCCCGGGTTCACCCTCCCGGGCGACACCAGCGGGTCCGACCGCTACTTCGAGCGCGACATCACCGAGCCGTTCGCGGTCGAGCGGGACGGCACGATGGGCGTGCCGGACAGTCCCGGACTCGGGGTCACCCCACTGCCGGACGTGCTCGAGGCCGCCGTCGTCGATCGGACCACGGTATGGCCCTGACCGCGGACCTGCTCACGGCGGGCCGGGCCTGATCCGCGGGGAGGGCTCCAAAAGGCCGGTGCTAGACTCGCCCGCGTGACATCGCCCGGATCCCCGTCATGAGCGTCGTCGTCGCGCGCGATCTCGCGAAACGGTTCGGTGACTTCGAGGCCGTCCGGGGCGTCGACTTCGAGGTCCTGGAGAGGGAGTGCTTCGGGTTCCTCGGTCCCAACGGTGCGGGGAAGACGACCACGATGCGGATGATCTCGTGCACCTCTCCCCCGACGGCCGGGGAGCTGTCCGTGCTCGGGCTGCCCTCCAGCCGGGGACGCGACATCCGCCGGCGGATGGGCGTGGTCCCTCAGGAGAACAACCTCGACGAGGAGGTCTCGGTCATCGAGAACCTCCTGATCTACGCCCGGTACTTCGACATGGGGCGCCGGGCGGCCCGATCGGCCGCGGAGGAGCTGCTGCGCTTCGTGGCCCTCCAGGACAAGCGGGACTGGCGGATCGACCGCCTCTCCGGTGGAATGAAGCGCCGGCTCCTGGTGGCCCGGGCGCTGATCAACGAGCCCGACCTGCTGATCCTGGACGAGCCAACCACGGGGCTCGACCCGCAGGCCAGGCACCTGGTCTGGGAGAAGCTCCGGTCGCTGAAGCGCCAGGGGGTCACGCTCGTGCTCACCACGCACTACATGGACGAGGCCGCCCAGCTATGCGACCGGCTGGTGATCATGCACGAGGGCCGGATCCTGATCGAGGGCTCCCCCCGGGAGCTGGTGGCCCGGGAGACGTCGCCACAGGTGATCGAGGTGCTCGAGCCCGCCGAGGACGTCATCACCGGGCTCCGGGCCCTGGAGGATCTCGCCGACGGAGTGGAGCGCCTGGCCGACCGGTGGCTCTTCTACACGGCCGACGGCGACACGC
>JBOGWD010000487.1:0-3143 GCA_050693275.1 Actinomycetota bacterium
ATGCCGCTCCGGGAAGTGGTGGCGGGGTGGGGGTCTTGTTGACGAACCGTTCGGGGTGGGCGGCGTAGGCGGCGTCGAGGATGGCGGCCCGGTGGGCGCGGACCTGGGCGGCGGTGCCGAAGTGGACCGAGGCGGGGGTGTGGTATCCGATCCCCGAGTGGCGGTGGTGATGGTTGTAGTGCTCGAAGAAGGTGTCGCAGAAGACCCGGGCGTCTTCCAGGGACCCGAAGCGGTCGGGGAAGGCCGGGCAATATTTGAGGGTTTTGAAGTTGGCCTCGGAGTAGGGGTTGTCATTGCTGACGTGGGGGCGGGAGTGGGTGCGGCCGATCTTGAGGTCGGCGAGGAGCACGGCCACCGGCCTCGAGGTCATCGCCGATCCACGGTCGGCGTGGATGGTGAGGCTTCCCGGTTGGACGCCTCCGTGGGCGGCGACCACCTGGCCGATCCAGGCCTTGACCACTTCGGCGCATTCTTGGTCTACTACCAGCCAGCCAGGGGCGTAGCGGCTGAAGATGTCGAGCATGACGAACAGTTGGTAGTGAACGCCCCGGACCGGACCCCGCAGGGTGGTGGCGTCGTAGGACCACACCTGGGCGGGCCGGGTGGCGACCAGCTCGGGCACCACCCGGGGTGGATGGGTGGCTTGGCGGCGCCGTTCGGAGACCTCGCCACGGCGGCGCAGCTCCCGGTACATGGTTGCCTCCGAGCCCAGATAAGTACCCTCGTCCAACAGGGTGGCCCAGACCTGGGCGGGGGCCTGGTCGCAGAAGCGGGGCTCGTGCAACGCCTCCACCACCGCCTGGCGCTCCTTCTCGGAGAGGGCGTTGGGCGGGCTCCGACGAGGCCGGGGCGGACCGGCCAGCGGAGGCTTCAAACGCCGGTAGTGGGTGGCCCTGGCCCGGCCCACCGCGGCGCAGGCCGCCCTGGTCCCCACCACAGGGGAGAGCTCGGAGAAGGCGGCGTCGATCACCGCGGCTGCCTCGGGTCCTCGGCGCTCTCGGCCAGCAGCCTCCCCAAGAGCTCGGATGCTTTTCCCTGGATCTCGATCACCAGCCGCGCCTTGGCCAGCTCCGCCTCGGCACGTTCGGCCCGCCGCCTCAGCAGGGTCAGCTCGGCCCTTTCGGGGGTGAACCTCTTCGGCCGGGGCTTGGGGGCCAGGCCGGCCAGGACGCCAGCGTCACGGGCCCGCCGCCACTCGACGATGTGGGAGCTGTACAGGCCCTCCCGCCGCAGCACAGCCCCCTTGGCCCCAGGGTCGGTGCACCCCTCGTACTCCTCCAAGACGGCCAGCTTGTAAGAGACGGTGAAGCTCCTCCGTCGGGGACGCTCGGGCAGAGATGGCTCACCACCCATGGCCTCATCATGGGCGCGCTCCATCGTCGGGGTGGGTCGTCAAAGTCATAATCATCAGGCTGGTTCCCTTCTCGCCCTGCACAGATCCGAAGCTACTGCAGGTGTCTCACCTCAGCCTGACAGACAGGGAGCTGGTCCGTTACCGCCGCAAACTCTCCCAGTTGCGGGCGGGGTTGAAAGCTCAGGTGCATGCGGTGTTGGGCAAGGAGGGATTGCTGCCACCGGTCAACCATCTGTGGGGTCCGGGCGGCAGTGACTGGCTCGACGAGACCGACATGGCCGACGCCTACGAAACCCGGGTGAGGTCGCTGCGACGGCTGATCAAGCTCTAGGCACCACTGCGACCGCAAAGATCGATCTGAGTGCTGTGGGCTGATAGGGCCCTCGTAAGCGACTTGGGATCGAGAAGACCCCGAATCAGCCCATTACCGCAGCGCGGCGCATCACCGTGTCGTGCTCACGCTGCTCGACGGGTTCGAACCCTCGGGTGTCGTAGAGGTGCTTTGGTCCGCGGAAGTGGCCGGCGTCGGTACCTTCGGGATCGTTATGAGGGTAACCCTCGATCCACTGGGCACCACGGTCGGCAGCGTCGGCGATAACCCTGTCGAGCAGCCTTGCGGCGATTCCGTGGCGTCGATATGGCGGGGCAATGATGAAGCATGACACGCCGACGACAGAGGCCGAATCGGGCCCGTCGGGATCGACCAGCCGGTACAGGCCGTAGCCGGAGCGAGGTGAGGCGTTGACCCAGCCCGCAGGCGTTCCGCCGACATAGGCGAGATACCCGTATGTGCCGCCAGTGCGGAGCCGCTCGACCATCGCCGCTCGGACTTCGCGCCATGGGCGCTCCGGGTTCTCGTCTGTGGCCGGGAGGTGAGGCTCGAGGCAGTAGCAGGATGCCCAGTCCGGATTGCCTGCAAAGGCGTCGTGGTCGAAGAACCTGATCCAGTCGTCGATGCGGTCCTCCGATACCGGATGAACCGTGACCTCACCGATCTCAGGGAGCCGTACCGTACCCCCCGTGAGCCGCACGGTTGCTTCGGCATAGTTGCGGGCGTAGTTGCGGATCGCCTCTTCCGGATACGGCCAGTCATGACTGTCCCTAGCGTGAGCGACGAAACGATCGGTGATCGTCTCGGCGTCGTCGCCTTCGATCCTTGCGTCACCGGCGAAGCACTCCATCCACATCTCGACCCTTCCCACGGGAATTGACGCTATCACAGGCACCATCGAAGGTAGGTCCCCATGCGTACCCCCCTCGAGTGCGAGAACTAGCAGCCCGACCCGCAACCCGGGACCACCCGCACGTCGACGGCCAGTGAGGGTGGGCGATTCGAGTGACCGCCGTGTGCTTATGACACTCGGATTCGTCATATTCGCCTGGCCGCCCATCGTCGCATGGAGTGACCGCACATATCGCACATCACCACGTTCCACACAGCGGAGCCTTTGGAGCGCGAGAACCGGCATTCATTCGGCGCTAGCTGCGGACGAGAGGGCTTCACGCGATGGCGAGCTCGACGGCAAACGGCAGCCCGGTTACCTCTTCGACGCGGCGCTTCGGTCGTTGAGCTTGCTCGAAGCGCCATCCAGTCGGGTGGAGATGTGTTCGCCGACGACGGATTCACAAGTGTGCAACTCGACTTGACCACTGCGGGAGTCAGATTTTGAGACTGCGCGACAGCGTGGGAATAGCCCGTCTGGTGAGGTCTGAAATGCCCGGTGGGTGATCGAAGCCCCTCGATACTCGGTGGTGAACCTACCGCCGAGCAGAGGAGGGGCTCCGATGA
>JBOGWD010000488.1:0-1371 GCA_050693275.1 Actinomycetota bacterium
ACGGGGCCCGGCTGATCATCTCCTCGTGGCGGCGTCCCGACCCGAACGTCCTGCCCACCGGGGCCAAGGCCACCGGGCAGTACATCAACTCCGGGCTGGCCAAGGTGGAGGCCATCAAGGGCGGCTATGACGACGCCCTCATGCTCAGCCCGGAGGGGACCCTGGCGGAAGGTTCTGGGGAGAACCTGTTCATCATCCGCGACACCACGCTCATCACCCCGCCCGAGTCCGCAGGCATCCTCATGGGTGTCACCCGCAACGCGGTGATCACCATCGCCAAGGACCTCGGGTACGAGGTGCTGGAGCGGAAGTTCGTCCGGTCCGACATCTACACGGCCGACGAGGCCTTCCTCACGGGGACGGCGGCCGAGGTGACCCCGATCCGAGAGGTCGACGACCGGCCCATCGGCTCCGCGACTCGCGGTCCCGTTACCAAGGAGATCCAGCAGACCTACTTCTCCGCGGTCAAGGGCGGTCTCGACCAGTACGTGCACTGGGTCGAGCTCGTCGACTGACCGCGCAGTGTCGTGAAGCTGGTCCGGTACCGGTTCGGCGACGAGATCGCCACCGGATTCGTCGAGGATGAGACGGTTCGGGGACTGCGAGGCACGTTCTTCGAGGATCCGGTTCCCTCGGGCCAGGAGATCGTGCTGGAGCACGTCCGGCTGCTGGCGCCGGTGATCCCGTCGAAGATCGTGGCGATCGCCAGGAACTATCCGAAGCACGCCGCCGAGATGGGCAACGCTGTCCCCGACGTTCCGATGCTTTTCCTGAAGCCCTCCACATCGGTGATCGGCCCGGGCGACCCGATCCCGCTGCCCGAGGGACCGTCGCGGGTGGACCACGAGGCCGAGCTGGCCGTGGTGATAGGTCGGCTGTGCCGGCGGGTGACCGAGGAGGAGGCGCCGAAATACGTCCTCGGGTACACGTGCGCCAACGACGTGACCGCGCGGGACTGGCAGCAGAGCGACGGGCAGTGGGCCCGGGCCAAGGGCTCGGACGGCTTCTGCCCCCTGGGCCCGTGGATCGAGACCGAGCTGGATCCCTCGGACCTCGAGGTGTCCTCACGGGTGAACGGAGAGCCCCGACAGTCCGGCCGGACCTCGACCCTGGTGTTCTCGCCGGCCTGGCTCATAGCGCACATCACGCGGACGATCACCCTCCTTCCCGGCGACGTGGTCCTCACAGGGACGCCCCCGGGGGTCGGGCCGATGCGCCCCGGCGACCGCGTCGAGGTCGAGGTGGAGGGGATCGGCGTGCTCGGCAACACGGTGGCGGCCCCTGGTGGCTGAGCCGGTTCGGGTCCGGTTCGCCCCGGCGCCGACCGGCTACCTCCACGTCGGCGGTGCCCGCACCGCGCTGTACGACTGG
>JBOGWD010000489.1:0-1370 GCA_050693275.1 Actinomycetota bacterium
ACGGGGCCCGGCTGATCATCTCCTCGTGGCGGCGTCCCGACCCGAACGTCCTGCCCACCGGGGCCAAGGCCACCGGGCAGTACATCAACTCCGGGCTGGCCAAGGTGGAGGCCATCAAGGGCGGCTACGACGACGCCCTCATGCTCAGCCCGGAGGGGACCCTGGCGGAAGGTTCTGGGGAGAACCTGTTCATCATCCGCGACACCACGCTGATCACCCCGCCCGAGTCCGCAGGCATCCTCATGGGTGTCACCCGCAACGCGGTGATCACCATCGCCAAGGACCTCGGGTACGAGGTGCTGGAGCGGAAGTTCGTTCGGTCCGACATCTACACGGCCGACGAGGCGTTCCTTACGGGGACCGCGGCCGAGGTGACCCCGATCCGGGAGGTCGACGACCGCCCCATCGGCTCCGGGACCCGTGGTCCCGTCACCAAGGAGGTCCAGCAGACCTACTTCTCCGCGGTCAAGGGCGGCCTCGACCAGTACGCGCACTGGGTCGAGCTCGTCACCTGACCCCCGGCAACGTGAAGCTGGTCCGGTACCGGTTCGGCGACGAGATCGCCACCGGATTCATCGAGGGTGAGACGGTTCGGGGTCTGCGAGGCACGTTCTTCGAGGATCCGGTCCCCTCGGGCCAGGAGATCGCGCTGGAGCACGTCCGATTGCTGGCGCCGGTGATCCCTTCGAAGATCGTGGCCATCGCCAGGAATTACCCCGAGCACGCCGCCGAGATGGGCAACGCGGTCCCCCAGGTCCCGATGCTTTTCCTGAAGCCCTCCACCGCGGTCATCGGCCCCGGGGACCCGATCCCGCTCCCCGAGGGACCCTCGCGGGTTGACCACGAGGCCGAGCTAGCCGTGGTCATAGGGCGGCTGTGCCGGCGGGTGTCCGAGGAGGACGCGCCGAAGTACGTCCTCGGGTACACGTGTGCCAACGACGTGACCGTGCGGGACTGGCAGCAGAGCGACGGCCAATGGGCCCGGGCCAAGGGCTCGGACGGCTTCTGCCCCCTGGGCCCGTGGATCGAGACCGAGCTGGATCCCTCGGACCTCGAGGTGTCCTCGCGGGTGAACGGGGAGCCCCGCCAGTCCGGGCGGACGTCGACCCTGGTGTTCTCGCCGGCCTGGCTCATCGCGCACATCTCTCGGACGATGACGCTCCTTCCCGGCGACGTGGTCCTCACCGGGACGCCGCCGGGGGTCGGGCCGATGCGCCCGGGCGACCGCGTCGAGGTCGAGGTCGAGGGGATCGGCGTGCTCGGCAACACGGTGGCGGCCCCTGGTGGCTGAGCCGGTTCGGGTCCGGTTCGCCCCGGCGCCGACCGGCTACCTCCACGTCGGCGGTGCCCGCACCGCGCTGTACGACTGG
>JBOGWD010000490.1:0-2016 GCA_050693275.1 Actinomycetota bacterium
GCACGTCACCCGAGGTCACGTCGAACTGGCTTCCGTGACACGGACAGGTGACCGTGGTGCCGTCCAGGTCTCCCTCCGACAGCGAGCACTGCCGGTGGGTGCACACGTCGCCGAACGCGTGGAGCGTGCCGGCCACGTTGGCCACGGCGATGTCCTCCCCGCCGACCTGGTACTGGCGCATGTCGCCCTCGGGCACGTCCCCAGCCTTCCCCACCGTCGTGAAGTTCGTCATCCCTCCTCCTTCTCCGGGTCTCCTTCTGTCAACCCTAGCGGCGCGGACCCGTCCCAGGCCAGGAGATCCTCCATGGCCACCCGGGCCACCCGACGACCTCCTTCCCGGAGCGCCGCCAGGTCGCCTGCCGCCTGCGCGGCGAATAGCCGGCCGAACGTGAACGGCTCCCCGGGGACCGGGCGATCCTCCCCCGGTTCGTCGAAGACCTGCACGAACAACCCCGTGTTCGGCCCGCCCTTGTGGAGCTGGCCGGTCGAGTGCAGGTACCGGGGCCCGTAGCCGAGGGTGGTGGCCACGCCGAGCCGGTCCCGGATCCGAGCCCGGGCCGACTGGAGCGACCGGTGGGTCTCCTCGCCGGGCGCCACGAACGCCTGGATCGTCACGTAGTCGCCGGGCCGGACCGAGCCCAGCAGCGCGTCGACGTCCCCGGGCGGCTCCGCCGGAACCTCCCCGGCAGCCAGCACCTCCGAGGTGCGGTCCTTGGCGGACTGGACGTCGGGCTGGTCGAACGGATGGATGCCGAGGACGTGCCCGGCCACCGCCGTGGCGAACTCGAGGACGAAGAAGGCCGCGCCGAGCTGGACGGGGTCTCCCAGGGGCAGGCGGACCCAGGGCTGCGGCGGCGTCTCTTTCGCAAGGGCCAGGAACAGGCGATCCGCCGCCACCCCCGGCACGGCCGGCTCGCCGTCCACCGGGACGATCCCCGTGCCCTCCTTACCCGTCGACTCCGCCACGAGCTGCTCGATCCATCCACCGAGCGCCGCCACCGGATCGGGCGGCCGGAGCGTGAGCTTGTCCCGCCCCGCCAGGGCGGCCTCCCCCAGGATCGCCCCGGCCACCGCGCCGGGGTTCGCGTGGATCCCCACCGCCCCCCCGCAGGCCGCGGCGGCCCCCGCGGCCGACTCCAGCAGCGCGTCCACGTCGGCCCGGATCAGGGCCGCCGGCAGGAGGCCGAACGCCGTCAGGGCCGAGTAGCGGCCGCCCACGTCCGCCGTGGCCGTCACCACCGCGCGGAAGCCCCGGTCGCGAGCGTCGGCCTCGAGGGGGGTTCCCGGGTCGGTCACGGCCACGAACCGACGGGGGTCCCCCACCCGATCGAGGAAGTAGGCCATGTGCGAGCGGGTCTCGATCGTGGTGCCGGACTTGCTCGACACCACGAACAGGGTTCGGTCGAGAGGAACGTCCCGCTCCAGCGCGGCGATCGCCCCTGGGTGGGTGCTGTCCAGGACCCGGAGGTCCAGACCCCCGGGGGCCACGCCGAGCGTTGCCCGGAGGACCTCGGGCGCCAGGCTGGAACCGCCCATCCCCAGGACCACCGCGTGGGTCAGCCCGTCCGCCGCCGCCCCCTCCGCGATGGCCCGGACCTCCGGCACCTGGGCTCGCGAGGAGTGGGGCGCGGTCAGCCAGCCGAGCCGGTCCACGATCTCGGCCGGGTCCTCACGCCACACGGTGTGGTCCCGGGCCCACATCCTGGGAACCACCCGGTCCTCCTCCATCAGCCGCAGGCGTGCGTCCACGGCGCCCTGGAGCGGGTGGTCCAGGCTGGCCTCGACCGGGATGCCCTCGGGCACGGCGAGCATCGTACCGGTTGCCCGGCCGGGACCGGCTGGGGATACTCGGCCGGTGAGCACCAGACGGCCGGCCCCGCGGATGCGGGACCTCCCGGCGCCCCGGGAGAACCCCAGCCTGATCGGCCCCCTGTTCCGGTGGGTGTTCCAGTGGCCGTACCGGTTCATCCTGGGCGGGCTGTACCGTCTGGGGCTCAGGCCGTGGCAGCTCACGGC
>JBOGWD010000491.1:0-5816 GCA_050693275.1 Actinomycetota bacterium
AGTTCGGGCGGCCCCTGGGCGCCGCGGCCGTGGTGTTCGTGGCCTTCCTGGCCGGGGGCATCGTCCCGGTGGTGCCCTTCCTGTTCGCCGAGGGCCTGGTGGCGCTGGTGGCGTCGTTCCTGGTCACCGCCCTGGCCCTCCTGGTGGCCGGCGGCATCCGGAGCCGGTACACGGGAGAGCGGCCCCTGGTGGCGGGCCTGGAGCTCGTGGGCATGGCCGCCATCGGGGTGGGGGCGGCCTCCCTGATCGGCCGGCTGGTAGGGGTGGCCGTTCCGGGGTAAATCCGACTGGACAACTCGTATATACTGGAGCCGACATGGTCGCCAAGCCCGATCTCAAGGAGCTGGAGCAGGGCTACCGCTTCGGCTGGCAGGACCCCCAGCACTCCGTGTTCACCCCCAAGAGGGGGCTGTCCGAGGCCGTGGTCTCCGAGATCTCCGAGCTCAAGTCCGAGCCCGAGTGGATGCGCAAGTTCCGCCTGAAGGCCCTGAAGCACTTCCGGGGCCGGCCGATGCCGTGGTGGGGCGCCGACCTCTCCGACATCGACTTCGAGAACATCTACTACTTCATCCGCTCCACGGAGAAGCAGGCCAAGTCCTGGGAGGAGCTGCCGGAGGACATCCGGGGAACCTGGGACAAGCTGGGGATCCCCGAGGCCGAGAAGAAGTTCCTGGGCGGCGTCTCCGCCCAGTACGAATCCGAGGTCGTGTACCACAAGATCAAGGAGGACCTCGACAAGATCGGGGTCATCTTCACCGACATGGATTCCGGGCTCCGCGAGCACCCGGACATCGTCAAGGAGTACTTCGGGACGATCATCCCTCCGAACGACAACAAGTTCGCCGCCCTGAACTCCGCTGTGTGGTCGGGCGGGTCGTTCGTGTACGTCCCGGAGGGCGTGCATGTGGACATCCCCCTCCAGGCGTACTTCAGGATCAACGCCGAGAACATGGGCCAGTTCGAGCGGACCCTGATCATCGCCGAGCCCGGCTCGTACGTGCACTACGTGGAGGGGTGCTCGGCCCCGATCTACACCACCGACTCGCTGCACTCGGCGGTTGTGGAGATCATCGCCAAGCCGGGAGCCCGGGTCCGGTACACCACGATCCAGAACTGGTCGACGAACGTGTACAACCTGGTGACGAAGCGGGCGGCGGCGTACGAGGACTCCATCGTCGAGTGGATCGACGGGAACATCGGCTCGAAGGTGACCATGAAGTACCCCTCGATCTACCTGCTGGGCAAGGGAGCCCGGGGCGAGGTGCTGTCGGTGGCCTACGCCGGCAAGGGGATGCACACGGATGCCGGCGGCAAGGCCATCCACGCCGCACCGCACACCTCCTCGGTCATCACCTCGAAGTCGGTGGCCAAGGACGGCGGCCGGACCGCGTACCGCGGCCTGGTCCGGGTGGAGCCTGACGCCCACCACGCCAAGTCCGCGGTGCGCTGCGACGCCCTGATCCTCGACGAGGAGTCCCGCTCGGACACGTACCCGTATGTCGAGGTCGAGGAGGAGACCGCCCAGCTCGGCCACGAGGCGTCAGTCTCGCGCGTCGGCGAGGACCAACTGTTTTACCTGATGAGCCGGGGCCTCACCGAGGCCGAGGCCACCGCCATGGTGGTCAACGGCTTCATCGAGCCGATCACCCGTGAGCTCCCCATGGAGTACGCGGTGGAGCTGAACCGGCTGATCGAGCTCCAGATGGAAGGCGCCGTCGGCTAGGCAGCGGGCTCCAGCTTCAGTACTCGCAGACCCTCGATAACCTCACGGAGTTTCTGCCGGCCCCCGTCCGAATCCGAGAAGTCGGTGCCATTGACGAAGAACGAGCCGTCGTTCAAGCATGCGGAGCCGTAGGAGCCGTGAACCTGGATGGTGAAGTGGCGGCAGTTCGCCGGCGCCACTTCGATGAGCAGGCCGTCCTGGCTCGGACGGACGAAGTCGGGGAGCGGATCCTGGTCGCCGAAGGCCAGCTGCGGTCCGCCCGCCTCCCCGTACCCCTCGGCCAGGGCGGCGGGCTCGGTGACCTCGAGGGCCACGAAGCCATCATCGGTCTCGTACGGGCGGACCCGTCCGAGAAGGTCCTCCGCCTCGATCGCTTCATCCATGGGCACGTGCACCGTCCAGGAGGCCAGTCGGAACACCAGCCAGCCCGTCGTCCTTTGATGTCTGCCGTCTCGAGGACTGGCCGTCCACTCCTCGACCGGACCATCCTGGATCCGGTGGACGCCGGCCGCCCGACCCAGGAGCCCTTCGACGGGTCCGCCGCGGCCGAACACGACCGCCCCGACCCACCGGCCCTTCCAGCTCAGATTGACGTCGGGCTGGACCCCCATCCCCGCCAGATCGAGGTGCGCCGGGTAGGCCACGAGCGCTTCGCTGCCGTCGGGAAAGGTGAGGACGAGTCTGGCCTCCCCGCCGATCTGCTCCGGTGTTGGCATCAACAGAGTCGGCTCGGCCGGTGAGGGCTGTGCACTGGGGGCCGCGATGGGACGCGTCGACACGCCCGCACAGGCGGTCGTGATGACGGCAAGCAGGCATGTCCTCCACCTCGCCCTGTCCATCCCACGGATTGGGACGCCTGCGCGGTCGGATCGGTTTAGGGGGAGGAGGTCATAGGTGCTAAGGAGGAGCCCGGTCCTCGAGCAGCGACCCGTCCGGCCGGAAGAACAGCGGTCGACCGTCCACCAGCTCCAGGCGAAAGCCGCCCCGCGAGTGAACCATTCGATGGTGCCGCCGGCACAAGAGGATCAGGTTCGGGAGCGCCGTGGGACCGCCGTCCGCCCAGTGCACGACATGGTGCGCATCGCACCAGGTGTGAGGACGGTCGCAACCGGGGAATCGGCATTCGCGGTCCCGAACGATCACGGCTCGGCGCATCGCGGGCGGCACGACCGGCGTTTGCCGACCCACGTCCAGCGGTTCCGACCGCCCAGCCATCACCACGCGCCGGATGTTTGCGTCGCACACCACCCGGCGGGCCACCGATAGGTCGATCGGACCCACTTGGTCCAGCTCGCTGGGCTCACCGGCGCCGTCACGCAGCGCCTCAGCGCCGACCGTGACCGCCACGTGCGGCTTCTCTCCGGCGACGCTGGGGCGGTCGGAGTGGTCCAGCCACTGCCGGCAGACCTCGCCCAGGGCATCGGCCCGGCGCTGTGCGGGTGTTCTGTGGTCACCCTCGCCGGGCGATCGTGACTCGGCGTCCAGCACGGCACGGAGGGCCGTCAGGAGGGTCTCTCCTGTCTCCGGGTCCAGATCGCCGTCGAGCCGAACCATGCCGAGGAAGGTGACCGAGGCGTGGAGCCGGCGGCGCTCCCGGAGCTTCTCCTCTCCGCCCAGGGCGGCCTCCCGCTCGGCCGCCTGACGCCAGTACGCGGCAACGCGGCGGAGGTCCTGCATCGAGTGGATGCGGGCCGCGTCGACGAGCTGTTGCTCACTGTCCCTGAACGCCGTGGGATCGGCCTCTCGGGCGGCCACGAGCACGCGTACCGCCGACATCGAGAGTTCGCCCTCGTCGACCGCCCGCCTCGTCTCGGGCATGTCATCGAGCGCCCGAGCCGTCCGAACCTGCTCACGGGCGCTGCCCCAGGCCACCTTGAACCTGCTGGCCAGCCACGAGGCGGCCGACAGATGCCCGTCCCGCCGATAGGTCCCGCGACGATCGATCTCGGCGAGCCGCCGCAGGCGCTCGGCATCGATCAGCTCAGCGGCCCGCTGGAGCTCGGCGAAATCCTCCTCGAGGCGCGCGTCCGGCATGTCGGGGAGGGTGTCGGACCGTAGCATTTCCAGCGCCGACCGCAGCTCGCTCATCGGCTTCCCTTCTCGAACATACGTTCGGATACTAGCGGGGGGGTCTGACACGGAGACCTATGACCCGTAAGGACTGAGACGGGCGTTGGATACCATGGAGGGAGATGGCCGATGTCGGGGATCGCATCCGCGAGTTCTGGGACCGGGACGCGGAGACGTACGACCGCAGCCCCTCCCACTCGCTCACCGACCCGGTGGAGGCCGCGGCCTGGCGGGCCATCATCCGCCGGCACCTTCCCGATCCGGGCGCTCGAGTGCTGGAAGCCGGGGCCGGGACCGGCTCCATCACCCTCCTCCTGGCCGAGCTCGGCTACCGGGTCACGGCCCTCGACGTCTCGGAGGGCATGCTGGTCAGGGCCCGCCGCAAGCTCGAGGCGTTCGACGTCGAGTTCGTCATCGGCCGGGCCGACCGACCGCCTCCCGGCCCGTTCGACGCGGTCGTGGAGCGCAACATGCTGTGGACCAACCCCGACCCCGTCGGCACGCTGACCGCGTGGAGGGAGGCGGTCCGGCCCGGAGGCCGCCTCCTGGTGCTCGAGGGGATCGAGGGCGGCCTCGTTCAGGACCTCCGGGAGCGAGCCGCGGAGCTGATCCGCAGGGCCCTCGGCATCCCCCACGACCATCACGATCACTACGACCCGGAGGTGCTGGCCGCCCTTCCCCTGGCTCGGGCGGGCTCTCCCGCACCTCTGGTGGACGCCGTCGGCCGGGCCGGCTGGACCGGGATCCGCCTGGAGCGGCTCCGCGACGTCGAGTGGGCCCGGCGGATGGCCCCGCCCCGGCTGCTCGGCCTGCTGGAGACCCCCTCGCTGTTCGCGGTGGCCGCCGACGCCTAATTCCGATCTGGACGGTCGGGATTGGCCCGGATAGACTGAGAACGAAGCGGGCCACATGACCGACACCCTCACCACCAGCGGTTTCAGCCGAGAGACCCTGCCGGCGCCGGACGGCCAGCCGGCCTTCGTGACCGCCCTCCGGGAGGGGGCCCTGGAGACGTTCGAGGCCCTCCCCATCCCCTCGCCGGAGACCGAGGAGTGGCGGTACACGGACCTGACCGGGTTCGACTTCGGCTTCCGCCCGTTCACGGACGGCGGTGGGCCGGAAGCGGTGGACCGGCACGGGCTGCTCGCGGCGGCGGGCGTGTCCGGCGAGCGTGGGGGCCTCCAGATCCAGCGGAACTCCGAGGTGATCTCGACCCAGGTCGTCGAGGCGGCCGGCCAGCGCGGCGTGATCCTGGCCGACCTCGACCGGGCCGCGGCCACCCACCCCGACCTCGTGGAGCCCCACCTGCACTCCCTGGTTCCCGTCGATCGCACCAAGTTCACGGCGCTCCACGCGGCGTTCCGCACCGGAGGCACTCTCGTGTACGTCCCGAAGAACGTCCGGGTGGACCTGCCGCTGCAGACGCTGACCTACCTCGACGTGGACGGCGCGGCCGTGTTCCCGCACACAGTGATCGTGGCGGAAGAGGGGGCCGAGGTGACCTTCATCGACCGGCTGGCCTCGCCCGCCCTGGAGCGAGCGCTGTCCCACGCGGTCGTGGAGATCCATGCCGGCCCGAACAGCCGGGTGAGCTACGTGTGTCTCCAGGAGTGGGGCGAGGGGGTCACCCACCTCTCGGTCCAGCGAGCCCGGGTGGACCGCGATGCCCGGGTCCGCACGCTGGTGGTCACGCTGGGGGCCAGCCTGTCCCGCTCCGAGGCCGAGACGACCCTCGAGGGCGACGGGGGCTCCAGCGAGATGCTGGGCATGTACTTCGGCGACGGCAGGCAGCACTTCGACCACCGGTCGATCCAGGATCACTTCGGCGATCGCACCGCCAGCGACCTGCTGTACAAGGGCGCCCTGAAGGGCGCCTCCCGGGCCGTGTACACCGGAACGGTGATCATCGAGAAGGACGCGCATCGGTGCGACGCGTACCAGACCAACCGCAACGTCCTGCTGTCCGACCGGGCCAAGGCCGACTCGGTGCCCAACCTGGAGATCCTGACCAACGACCCGGTGC
>JBOGWD010000492.1:0-1536 GCA_050693275.1 Actinomycetota bacterium
CCCACCACTCTCAAGAACGGCGTCCGGTCGAGGAAGTGCAGAACCTCTTCCTGGAACGCGGGATCCTCCATCCCGAGCACGACGCTGACTTCGGGCACTCCACTCCTTCCGCATGGTCATCACGCTCGGGGAAGGAGGGGGAGGTGGCTCGTGGACTGCCGGTCGCGAGCGGATGCGAAGGTACCGCGAGGACTCTGCGTCACGCATCGCCCGAACGGGTGGTTCTCCGGGTGAATCCCGCTCCCCCAACCGGGGGATGCTTACCTCGCGCCGCAGAGAACGCTGAGGGAAACACGCCCGCTACCTGGGTTTCGAGGAGTTGTCCGGCTCCTCAGTGGTCGAGCTCGCGACGCCCGGACCTAGACGTCCGGAGGGTTCTCGCAGCTGAACTGGCGCTCGCCGATGCAGGAGTCGATCCCGGCGCCGCCGTTCGTGGTGTCCCGGCCCCGACCGCCCAGGAGGAAGTCGCGTCCGCTCTTCCCTCTGATGATGTCCTCCCGATTGTTGCCGAAGATCGTGTCCGAGCCGGAGCTCCCGGTCAGCCGGTCCCGGCCTTCGCCCCCGGTGATGGCGTCGTGGCCGTCCTGGCCGGAGACGCGGTCCATGCCGTCCCGGCCGAACAGCCGGTCGCCGCCATCCCCGCCGAAGATGTGATCCTCCGACTCGTCCCCGGAGAGCCGGTCGCGGCCGCCGGCTCCGAACACCCGGTCGATGCCCCCGCCGGCGCAGATCCGGTCTTCGCCGCCGCCACCCCGGATCACGTCGGGGCCGCCCAGCCCCACGATCACATCGTCGTCGGGCGTGCCGTTCAGGGTGTCGCCGCTCTCGGTCCCGGTGATCGTGGGCGGCCTGCCGAAGCACTCGGCCGGCTGGGCCCGGCCGGGCTGGGGAGGGTCAGGGCCGCCGCTGCGGCGATCAAGAACAGGGTGCTCGGGCGCATGGCGTGCTCTTACCCGCTCCGGCCGGCCTGCAGTCCGGCCGGGCGGAGGTCGGCATCGAGCTTCGCTCCGAGCTCGGCGGCCACGTCGAGGAGGAGGTCCATCTCCTCGGCCTCGGTGCGGAAGTTCACGATGCACGCCCGAAGCACGAACCGGTCCCCCAGCACGGCGTTCGAGGGGTACACCCGGCCGTCCATCTGGATCTCGGTCATCAGCCGCTCGTTGAGCGTGTCCAGGTACTCCTCGCGGCCGGGCCCGTCGGGGAGGTCGGACGGGGCGTACCGGAAGCAGCAGATCGACAGGGTGGTGGGGGCCATCGGCTCGAACTCCGCCCGCTCCTCGGCCCGCCGGTGCAGGTACTTGGCCAGCTCCACATCGTGGGCGATCCGCCGGCCGTACGCCCCGGTGCCGTGGGCCAGGAGCGACACCCACACCTTCAGCGCCCAGAAGGACCGGGAGAACTGCGGCCCCAGGTTGATCCCGTCCACCCCGGACCCGGTGGCCTCCTTGTCCTCGTGGACGTACGCCGCGTGCTCGGCGATGGAGAAGGACCGCGAGAGGTCCTCGACGTCCCGGACCAGGATGCACCCGCCCGAGT
>JBOGWD010000493.1:0-2100 GCA_050693275.1 Actinomycetota bacterium
CGAGGAGAGCACCACGCCGTCGGCGGTCTCCGCCTCGACCGTCCCTCCCTTGAACTGCTGGAGGTACAGGTGTGCGTACAGCCCCCCGCGCTCCAGGAGCTCGGCGTGGCTTCCTCGCTCGACGATCCGGCCTCGGTCGAGCACGAAGATCACGTCCGCGGCGAGGATCGTGGACAGCCGGTGGGCGATGGCGATGGTGGTCCGGCCCTCCATCAGCGGACGCAGCGCCTCCTGGACCAGCCGCTCCGACGTGGTGTCGAGCGAGGACGTGGCCTCGTCGAGGATCAGGATGCGGGGATCCTTTAGGATCACCCGGGCGATGGCCAGACGCTGCTTCTCCCCGCCGGACATCTTGTACCCGCGCTCACCGACCACGGCGTCGTACCGCTCGGGCAGCTCGTCGATCCGGTCGTGGATGAACGCCGCCCGTGCCGCGGCCTCGATCTGCTCGTCGGTCGCCTCGGGGTTCCCGTAGAGCAGGTTCTCTTTGACGCTCGAGTGGAACAGGTATGTTTCCTGGGTCACCATCCCGATGATGTCGCCCAGCGACTCCATCCGGATGTCCCGCACGTCGGCGCCGTCGATCTCCACCGATCCTCGCTGCACGTCGTAGAAGCGAGGGATGAGGTAGGTCACGGTGGTCTTGCCGGCACCGCTCGGCCCGACCAGGGCCGCAAGCTGTCCCGGCGCCACCTCGAGGTCCACGTCCTCGAGGGTCCACAAGCGCCGCTGGCGCTCCCGCTCCTCCTCGTCCGGCGGGCTGACCGGCACCTCGACCTGTCCGTCCCCGTCTCCGCCCTCGTACCGGAACCACACGTCTCGGAAACCGACCCGTCCGCGGACACCGGGCCCTTCAAGGGCCCGGGCCCCGGGTCGGTCCACGATCTCGTGGGGCATGTCGAGGTACTCGAAGATCCGCTCGAACAGGGCCATGGCGCTCTGAACCTCGACCGACACCTGGAGCATCTGGCCGATCGGGAAGAACAGCCGGCTCTGGAGCGTGGTGAACGCGACGATGTCACCCGCGGTAAGCCCCCCACCGCCACCCTGGATCACGAAGCCGGCCACGAGGTAGACCAGCGCCGGGGTGATCGAGAAGAAGATCTGGATCGTGGCGAAGAACGATCGCCCGATCATCTGCTGGCGGATCTGGAGCCCGGCCAGGCGCTCGTTCTCTCTGCGGAACCGGTCGGTCTCGTGGCGCTGGCGGCCGAACGCCTTGGACAGCAGGATCCCCGATACCGACAGCGTCTCCTCGGTGATGGCCGACAGGTCGGCCATGCTCTTCTGGGTCACCGCGGCCACCTCGCGCCGGGCCCGGCCGACCCGCTGGGTCAGCCAGAAGAAGAACGGCAGCGTGCCCAGTGAGAGCAGGGTCAGCTGCCACGACAGGATCAGCATGGTCACGACCGTGCTGATCACGATGACCAGGCTCGACAGCACTCCCGAGGCCGTATCCGTGACGACCGACTGGACGCCTCCCACATCGTTCGACAGGCGGGACTGGATCTCGCCGGTCCGGGTCGAGGTGAAGAACCGGAGGTGCATCCGCTGGAGGTGGGCGTACAACGAATTGCGGAGGTCCTGCATCACCCGCTGCCCCACGATGTTGGACAGGTACGTCTGCCAGATCCCCAACAGGCCCGAGACGACGGGGACGGCAACCATCAGGGCAACCACCAGGTAGAGAAGCCCCATCCTGGGCCCAGTCGGCCCGAACAGCGCGTCGTCGAAGGCCACCTTG
This sequence comes from Actinomycetota bacterium, assembly GCA_050693275.1. GTDB lineage: Bacteria > Actinomycetota > UBA4738 > UBA4738 > CALAEC01 > CALAEC01. The sequence goes on from JBOGWD010000493.1 coordinate 1,745, forward strand.
ATCAGAAGCGGGTTGATCACTCCGAGACCCGAGGTGACCAGGATCAGCGCGCCGACCATCAGGACCCTTCGGCGGTAGGGACGGAAGATCCCCACCACCCGCCGGAGGGTGGCCCTGGTCACCGGGCGCGCGTCCGGATCCGGCTCGAAGTGGAAGAAGTGTCCTCGCACGGTCCTCCCAGGATACGCCCGGACCCGCCTACGGTCGTTCGGCCGCCGTCGCGGCGCGGCTGAACACCCCGTCGATCATGGGCTCGGTCAGGACGCCGGTGAACGTGTTCTGCTGGCTCGGGTGGTAGCAGCCGAGGAGGAGGTACGGGCCGGCGTTCGCCTCGGCTGCGTGCCCGAAGCGGGGGC
>JBOGWD010000494.1:0-1650 GCA_050693275.1 Actinomycetota bacterium
CGGGCGTCCCCAGCGGCACCAGGCGGGCCAGCCGGGTGATGGCCGCGTTGTCCATCCGGACGCAGCCGTGGCTCACGGCCTGACCGATCAGCCAGGGAGCGTTGGTGCCGTGGATGGCCACCTGGCCGTCGCCCCCGGCGAACTCCTCGTACACCTCCGAGTACGCCGACAGGCCGTAGGCGAACCGCCCGTAGGGGCCGCCCGGATCGTCGGGTTCGGCCAGCACGGTGGTGAAGTAGAGGCCGGTCGGCGTGGGGGCGGCGGGCATCCCCACCGCCACGGGCTCGCGGAGGACGACCCGGTCCTTGTCGAGCACGGTCAGCCGCCGGGCACCGAGGTCGACCCGGATCCGGTACGGGTGCTCGGACAGCTCGACGTCCCGGGCCCGGATCCACCCCTCGGAACCGTTCGGCTCCATCGGGAGGAGGGCCCTGAGCCAGCCGCCTCGCCACTCCTGGACCAGGAACACCCGCGGCTCACCGAAGGATCCATGATGCTCCAGCCGGATGAACGGATGGCCACCACCCGGTCGAGCGAACACGGGGACGCGGGCCACTGCTGCCTCGGCCACGACGCTGCCCGGGCGCTCCACCGGCTCGACGGGCTCGGCGGGAGGGATCGGCGCAAGCTCGACGGCCGCGTAGTCCGCCTCGGCATCGCCGGGCGGGGGGGACGGCGCACCTCCGCAGGCGGTAGCGGCGACAACGACCGCGGCCACGGCGCCCACGACACGGGCCGTGATCCCGAGCACGTCGGACATCTTACCGGCGTGCATCGGCGTCGTGAACCCTCGGCTTCAGTAACCTCGACGGCCCACAGGGGGTCGAACGGAGCAGATGGAGCATCTCCTGGTGCCGGCGTGGACGGCCGTGGGGTGGTCGGCGTTCGTAGGCCTCTTCATGCTCGGCGGGACGTTGATCTCCCACGGCGCCAGGGCGCACAGCTCAGGCAAGCAATGGGCGGGCGGCGTCGTGATCGCCGCGCTGATGGGCTGGAACGCATACGTGGCCCACCCGGAGCTCGGGTGGTCGCCGGCCGTGGCGCTCCCGATGGCCATGCTGGCCGGTGGTCTCCTCCACGTCGGGGGTCGCAGAGTTGGCAGCCTCGTGGCATCCGCCGGGGGGCTGGGCGCCGTGATCCTCGCCGGCTGGTGGTCCGTCCGACCCGTCCTCGAAGTTGGATGGGAGCCGCGCTCGCTCGAGGTGGCGGTGAGGGGGACGGGACTCGGCTGGCCGCTGGTGGGGTTGGTCCTTCTGATCGTGGCCGGGGAGCGGCTCCGGCGCGGGGACTGGTCGGGGTGGATCCTCTACGGACGCGGACAGCTCGTCGGCTCGGCAGCCATGGGAATGCTCGTCTTCACCCCGGCTGTGCTCGCGGTGCTGGTCAACGTCGGCAGGTAGGTGCCGCCGGGCGGGGCCGAAGGCGCGATTTGCTAGAATCCCGCGCGCGCCCATGCTGGCCTCCTTGTTCAGGACGCTGTTGATCGTCACGGCGCTCGCGGCCCTGGTGCTGGTCCCGGTGGCCGCGGGGGCCCAGCAGATCCCCACGCCCGGGGTGACGCCCGAGGAGGTGCGGGGCTGGACCTGGTACCTGTTCGCCGTCCCCGTCGCCCTGGCCACGATCGGCGTGGTCGCGCTGGTCATCGTCCTG
>JBOGWD010000495.1:0-1039 GCA_050693275.1 Actinomycetota bacterium
CGGGCGTCCCCAGCGGCACCAGGCGGGCCAGCCGGGTGATGGCCGCGTTGTCCATCCGGACGCAGCCGTGGCTCACGGCCTGACCGATCAGCCAGGGAGCGTTGGTGCCGTGGATGGCCACCTGGCCATCGCCCCCGGCGAACTCCTCGTACACCTCAGAGTACGCCGACAGCCCGTACGCGAATCGCCCGTAGGGGCCGCCGGGATGGTCGGGCTCGGCCAGCACTGTGGTGAAGTAGAGGCCGGTCGGCGTGGGGGCGGCGGGCATCCCCACCGCCACGGGAACGCGGAGGACCACCCGGTCCTCGTCGAACACGGTCAGCCGCCGGACTCCGAGGTCGACCCGGATCCGGTACGGGTGCTCGGACAGCTCGACGTCCCGGGCCCGGATCCACCCCTCGGAACCGTTCGGCTCCATCGGGAGGAGGGCCCTGAGCCACTCGCCTCGCCGCTCCTGGACCAGGAACACCCGCGGCTCGCCGAAGGATCCATGACGCTCCAGCCGGACGAACGGACGGCCGCCACCCGGTCGAGCGAACACGGGGACGCGGGCCGCTGCTGCCTCGGCCACGACGCTCCCCGGGCGCTCCACCGGCTCGACGGGCTCGGCGGGAGGAATCGGCGCGAGCTCGACGGCCGCGTAGTCCGCCTCCGCATCGCCGGGCGGCGGGGCCGGGGGAGTTCCGCAGGCGGTGACGGCGACCGCCACCGCGACCGCGGCGCCCACGACACGGGCCGTGATCCTGGGCACGTCGGACATCTTACCGGCGTGCATCGGCGTCGTGAACCCCCGGCAGGAGCGGGGCCGAAGGCGCGATTTGCTAGAATCCCGCGCGCGCCCATGCTGGCCTCCCTGTTCAGGACGCTGTTGATCGTCACGGCGCTCGCGGCCCTGGTGCTGGTCCCGGTGGTCGCGGGGGCCCAGCAGATCCCCACGCCCGGGGTGACGCCCGAGGAGGTGCGGGGCTGGACCTGGTACCTGTTCGCCGTCCCCGTCGCCCTGGCCACGATCGGCGTGGTCGCGCTGGTCATCGTCCTG
>JBOGWD010000496.1:0-1768 GCA_050693275.1 Actinomycetota bacterium
TCCCTGGTTGCACTCGGTCGCGGGCGAGCCCCGAAAGGGCGGCCACGGTTCCGCCGATGACCGCGAGGGCGAGGGTTGAGGCGATGACGGCAGCGGCGACCCTCTCGGTTCGCCGCTTCCTTTCCCGCCGCTCGACCATCCGCTCAAACGCTCGCTCAGGCGGCGTCACCCGATCGCTCGCCCGGCGCAGCTTGCTCCGCACGTCAGTCATCGCGATCACCCATCTCCTTCGCCAACGTGGCTCTTCCTCGCGCCGCCAGCACGCGTACGGTCACCGGACTGATCCCGAGGACCTCCCCGGCCTGCTCGGAGGAGAGATCGAGCAGGTCCATCAGCACGACGGCGACCCTCTGGCGGGCGGGGAGCCGGGAGAGGGCGCGCACCACGGCGTCCCTCTCTTCCACCGCGGCCATCTCGTCATCGTTGGGAATCTGGTGGATGGCCCTCCGCACGGCGACGGCGGCGCGCCTCCGGCGGCTCCTCCACCCGTTCAGGGCGGTCCTGTAGAGGTAGCCGACGGGATCGGGTCCACCCGCCACGTGCTCCCATCGCTCCCACAGCGCCAAGAAGGCGTCCTGCATGACCTCCTCGGCTTCGTGGCGATTGCGCGTCAGGAGCGCTAGCGCCCGGAACAGCCGCCCGTGCTGGTCGGCGAAGAACGCCTCGAAGTCTGCGCTGCGTCCTGGCTCGGGGGCGCTCGTGTCGCTCCTCAGCGCCATCACGACCTCACCCATCTCAGCCATGTACGCGCAGCATGCCCGGTTCCGTTTACGGCTGGGAGCGGAATCTGCGAACTCAGGAGCTGCCAAGCTCGGTCGAGGCTGGAAGGCCTTAGCCCTGGGCCACCTCGAACCAGAAATGCCCGCTCGCGCTGCCGGCGGAGACCCTGACGTGCCAGCACTCGGCGAGGGGGAACAGGAAGCCGGCTCCCCATTCGCGGCCGGGACGCTCCCAGTTCGAGCTGCCGTGCAGCTCGGGGCCCCATGCGGGCTCCACCCAGGTCCCCTCCGGATGGAACGCCGCGGCCCGAAACGGCCCCTCGCCGGTCACCTTCCACACGATCTTGGTGGTCCGGCCGGTCCGCAAGCGTCCGAACACCAGGGCCCACAGCTCATCCCCGGGGTGATCGGGGGTCCCCCGGACCTCCGGCAAGCCGAGGAGCCCGGTCGCGGGGGACGGGGGGTCGCACCCCGGCCCGCCGAGCGGCGCCGGCGTTGCACCGGCCACCGGGAACGCGGCTGTCGGCCCCGCACTCGCCTGCGGAGGCGTCTCCGGGCCACCGCAGGCGACGAGGAGGGCGACGGCGACGGCCGGGGCCAGCACCCTCATGGCCGCACGGTAGCACCCCTCTCCTGGGGGAGAGTTGTTCTCTTCCTCCCCCATGACGGCGGCCGGGCGGCTCACGGCGAGAGGATGGTCGGTGGGCGCCGACCGATCTCGTTGACCATCTCGCCGGAGGCCAGGTCGATCACCGAGATGCGCCAGGCGCTACAGCTCCTCGTCGCGTAGGCGTTCCGGCCCGCAACCTGGAGGTCGATCCACTGCTCCTCCAGCAGATGCCATCGCTTCGAGCCTTCCGGGCCGAATGCCGCGAGCCCGTTGCCCTCCTGATCACAGGTGCCGAGGAAGGTGTTGTGGGCTAGGAGGAGGCCGCCGGCCCGGGCTATGGAGCTCATCCCGCCTGCCAGCTGGCACACCGTCCAGGTCTCGGTGTCGATGACGCTGACCCCGGCGGGACGTCCGAACTCCCTCCCGTTCCTCCCGATCC
>JBOGWD010000497.1:0-5175 GCA_050693275.1 Actinomycetota bacterium
GCCGCCTGAGCTTCACATGGAACTCCGAGGTGACCGTGACGGCTGCCTCCACCAGCCCTTGCTCGCGCAGGAGCGTCGTGGCCGCGCACCAGTTGGAGTGGCAGTCTAGGAGCGTCGCGATGATGCCACCGGCGGCGATTTTCGAGTGGTCCACGAGCGACGGAGGCCACGAGGGATACCTCAGGAACTTCCCACCGGACTACGTCCCCCCGGAGGGTCCAGGACTGTGGGTCCCGACGCCCCCCGACTTCCTGCCGGCGCTCCAGCCGTTCTGGGGCTCGAATCGAACCTGCGTGCTGGCATCGGGCGCCGCCTGTCCGCCCGGCGATCACACCCCCTACTCGGAAGACCCCTCCTCCGCGTTCTTCCTCGAGGCCCTGGAGGTCTTCGAGACCGTCAACCACCTCACGCCCGAGCAGGACACCATCGCCCGATTCTGGTCGGACGATCCCGGGACCACGTCGACCCCACCGGGCCATTCCGTCTCCATGACCACGCAGGTGCTCAGGGAGGTGGGAGTCGGCCTGGACGTCGCGGCCGAGGCCTACGCGAGGGTGGGGCTCGCCGTGGGCGATGCCTTCATCGCCTGCTGGAACGTGAAGTACCGCTACAACCTGCTGCGGCCCGTGACGTACATCCAGCGGCGGATCGATCCCACCTGGAGCAGCCTGCTGAGGACTCCGCCGTTCCCCGAGTACACGTCCGGCCACTCGATCCAGTCGGGGGCCTGGGCCCAAGTGATGACCGACCTGTTCGGGACGATGGCGTTCACCGACCACACCAACGACGATCGGGGCTTCGAGCCCCGCTCGTTCAGCTCGTTCTTCGAGGCCGCCCGGGAGGCGGCCATCTCCCGCCTCTACGGGGGGCATCCATTTCCGCCCGGCCATCGAGCGCGGCGTGGACGAAGGGATCTGCGTCGGCCAGGCGGTCAGCGCCCTACGCTTCCGCGACTAGCCCTGCGGGGACCCAGCCGGCCTGCCCGCTCGAACGGCGCGCTCGTCAGTGGATCATGATGTGCCCGCTCAGCACCGTCTCCTCGAGAAGGGAGAAGGGTGGGACGATGACGGTCAGCTGGAACTTGCCGACACCGGGCCCACCTTCCTCCACGCCAACCAGGAAGGTCGCATCCATCTGGCCGGAGGGCCCGAGGTTCAGGGTGCCGGTCCCGGTGAATTCGGCCGTGCCGGTGGCGGCATCGGCCGTGCCGCCGGTGATCTCACCGGACACCTTCATGAGCGGCTCGAAGCCCGGGAACGCGCTGGCGCCCGCCATGAGACAGTTGAACCTGCCGCTGACGGCACCATCCCGGAACATCACCTCGAAACCGAACTGCGAGAAGGGGTTCACGCCGTCGACGGTGCCGCGGCCACCACCGTTCGCCACGATGGAGTCCGCGGCCGTCGCGGGCACCGGCGCGAGTGACACGGCGCCGAGCAGCACGCCGAGGAGCAGGAAACGCCTCATCGACACCTCCTTGGGACCGGGGCACGGGGTTCCCGGCTGGGGCCCCACTACCCGTGCACGTGGATCTAACCGATGCCGGTGAACACGATGCCGCCGAAGTCGAAGATGATCCCCCCGGTCGACGTGTTCGCCGTGTAGGTGACCGGAACCCCCACGGAGAGGTGGAGATCTGTTCCCGGGGGAGCGGGACGTCCCCATGCCGGAGGCCACGAACCACAGGGCGAGCGGAGACGCCGGGAGCACCCTGGCGCTGGAGTGGAGCATGGCGGACCTCCCCGGTCGCGGGAACGGTACACCTGGGACTTCGTCGCCGTCAAAGCGGCCATGGCAACTTCTCGGCGGTGGAGGCTGAGGCGCAGGGCGCTTGGGAGGTGACGGTGGTCGGTATCCGCGGCGCCCATCCTCCTCTGGACTGCCGACCAAGCCTTATCTCCAAGGCTCGAGTCTCCAGTTCTGGCTCGACTGGTCGTTTGTGAAGGTCGGCCCTCCGACACCGGGCCAATAAATTGCCACCACGTCACCAGAGCTCCTACGCGAGCAAGCCTGAAGGGGATTACCACTACTCGCCATAGTCTGGGCGTCACCCGCGACCCTCACGGACGGGGATGCCGGAAGTACGTCCACGTGGGGAACTGGCCGCGCGGATCCAGGCGTTCTCGGTCCGCATGGTTGCTCACACGGTCCTCCTTGGGACTACGGCTTGGCCGCCAGTCCCAAGGAGCCCCGGCTACAGTAGATGCCTAGGACGCGGTCTTAGACGCTCGATGCTCCCTCCGGGATGCTGATGTGCGTCAGGCCCAGGAACGGCGTGTCGAAGTTGAACCCCGGGACGCTGAGCTTGAACCCTTCGGGCTCTCCCGTCTGGATGTCGGCAAAGCCGACGTTGCAGGCGATCTGCAGCGTGCCCGCAAGCGATCCGCCTGCGTCCGGACGGAGGACGACCTTGACGACGAGGATGCTCGCCCGAATGCGTCCGTAGTCTCCGAAGGGCGGGCCGGCATCGTAGCTGACGAAACTCGTTGGATTCCACTTGCCAGACGCGAGAGGCCCCGAGCCAGGGGAGGGGAAGTCCTCCACGTGGACGAAGTTGCCGCCGCCTGTGCGATTCACGTGGCCGGTCTTGGCCTTGAAGCTACCGGCGCCCTCGAGGATCATCACATGGTTGGTCGCCTCGGAGGCCGACGTGCTACTCAGTGCGACGAGCGAGAAGTGCTGGTGGCCGTCCCCTTTGCGGAACCCGGCCAGTGCGGCCGGCGTGACGGCGAGTGTGCCTAGACCGATCGACCCGATCCCGGCGCGCTTGAGGAACTCTCTGCGGTCCATGTTCTCGCCTCCTTGTCAGACAGACCGCTATGGTGGGGCGGGGTCGCCCTTGAATGCGCCCGGCGGGCGGGCCGCGGCTTCGAGCTCGTACGGTCTCGACATGTCCGAGGGATGCCTTCACTCCGGGGTACTCCGGCGCGCCATCTGCATCCTCTTCCCCTGTTGTCCGAGAGTCTCCGGCCGTGAGGGCTCGGAGTCAAGTCCACCTTGGCCGATTCCCTTCGGTTCGCTGTCCCGACTCGATGAGGTCGGCGACCACAGGGTTGCCCCCAGCCGAGGGACTCGAGGCCCAAAACGCGAGGCGGCCCGAATCTTGCTACCCAGCGGAAATTACCAAGACGCACCCTGGGCCCCCCGAGCCAGGAGGTGTAGAGGGGTCATCGATGGATGCCTCCGGCGGACACTCCGAAGGCAGAGGAGCCTCGAAACCGGGCAAACAGGTTGCCATGGGCATGAAGCTTTCCCGGACTCGTTTCCCGAAGCTTGTCAGTGCGTCCCACTATGCTCCGGTCGGTGACGAACCTCCAGGCCGTCTACTATCGGGCGCCCGACGGCACCGAGCCGGTCGACGACTTCATCGACCGGCTGTCTGGGAAGCGCCAGGTGGCCCGCGACAACCAGATGGACCGTCTCAACATGCTCACCCCGTCCACCCCGCACCTGCCGTTCCCGCACAGCTCGCAAGTGGAGGGCGAGTTCCGCGAGCTCCGATGCCTCGGGCGGGAGCTGTACCGCGTCCTGTGCCGGAGGCCCCGGAACCTCATCGTCCTCCTCCATATCTTCAGGAAGGACACCGGCAGGCTTTCTCAGGGCGAGATCGGAGGTCGCCGAGGCGCGGTGGAGGGGCTTCGGGCCCGGATGGTAAGCGCCCCGGCGCCGTCCACCGCGGACGGCCGGACATGATGCACCAGTCTGGCGTGGAACCGTACTCTCTCGCGCTCCGTCCTCCGATCCGAGTTGCGGCAGGTCGGATCATTCCTAACGACCCACAGAGGAAATGAAGGGGGCCGGCGCGCGAGCCGCTACGCGCCCGGCGCTCGGTATTGGACTTCCCCGGCCTTGTGCAGGGCGTCAATCGTTTCGTCGACGGTCAGGAGGACTGTCGTCTCGTACGAGCTAAGCGCGCCGCCGGCGGTGATCGCCAGCGCGACCGCAGCCATGGACACGTTATCGGGCGCCTCCCACAGTGTGTAGCCGTCGTGCTCTCCGAACGCATACCAGAATCCGTGGAGCTTTCCCCCGACCGACTCGATGTACGACTGAGCGGCATTTCGCCGGTCCTCTGGGTTGCCGATCAGCCTGGCCCACGTCTCCGGCGTGTAGCTGAACATCGTGAGATAGAGCGGCATCGTGCCTCCTCCGTTCGTCAGCCCGCGAGTCGCCGTTCGGCATCGAATTATCGCTTACCAAGGAAACACGGGGCAAGACGTCAGGTTGACATCCGCGAAGGCGCCACGCTCTTCAGAGGCCGCTGGGCAGGGAGGACGGGTGCCATGAGGCTGTCGATGCCTGAGGCCAAAGGCGCTCAGCCAGGCCATGGACGGAGCCGCCAGCCCGGGTGGCATTCTGTGCTGGTCGATCCTCCGACACCCTCTCCGACGCCCTCTTGGCACATGCCGATGTGGGCCTCGAAGGTGATCCGCCGGTCCTCGGGATGATTGGCAAGCTGCAGGCCCAAACTCGTGTAGAGCTTGCCCTTCTTTGATGGCTCGGCCGTTCGGAGCGCGGCGAGTATCGCCCACATCCCGGACGTGCGACCGCACTTCCTCCGCCGACATGGCGTGAATCCCGGCGGCCGCCCGAATCTGCCGCTCTGCCCGGTTCAGGGTAGGAGTGCGCCTTCACCGTCTCCCCACCCTCCTGGCGACGACGCAGGTGGCGTCGGCTCGTCGCGGCCCTCCTCCATTCGCGGGGGACGTCCATCAACCACAGAAGGGGCGACGCGGAAGCGCCGGCCCCTTCTGTCGAACCCCAGTGGGCTTGCGCCGCAGGAAGTACCTTCGGGCCTCTCTAGGTCCTGAGGCCGAGACCGGGTCGATGAGGGGCTCCAGGTGGTCGGGCCAGAGCGCCTCGGCGAAGATCGTGTTCGCGGATGCTCCGCTGTCGACCCTCCCCCTCACGACCCACGTTCTATTTGGATCCGGCCAATGTCCTCGCGCTTGCCGTCGGTCCCGCGCTCCGGTTAGGTAGCTGCGGCGCCGAGTGGAGGAGGAGTGATGGCGGCGGAGAAGCATGCGCAGGTGACCTGGCGGGGCGACCTCCCCACCGGGCGGGGGACGATCGAGAGCGTTGGCAGCGGGGCCTTCGGGCCGCTCGACGTGTCGTGGGCGGTTCGCACCGGTGAGGAGGAGGGCCTGACCAGTCCGGAGGAGCTCATCGCGGCGG
>JBOGWD010000498.1:0-4056 GCA_050693275.1 Actinomycetota bacterium
AACCCGATGCCGAACCCACCGCCGCGCGTCGCGGAGGCGGAGGTCCACCACCGCTCCCTGGGAGAACCAGGCGCAGCAGCCCGGTCAGGCCGGCCACGACGAATCCGCCCAGGGCGATCCAGAAGCCGCCCTCCTGGTTCACCTCGAGGAAGCCCTCGGCTTCCGCGCCGATGCTGTCGAAGACGGCGCTCTCGAACTGGGTGAACGTCAGGAAGAGGACCACGGCTCCTGCGGCCCCCAGGATCAGCGCGACCGCCCCGCCACCCCGCCCGCCGAACAGAGAGAGGAGGATCCCCAGGACCGCGATCGCCGCCGCGGCGATGGCAAAGATCTGCACCGTGCCGAGGTCGACCTCCTGTGGTGCCGAAGGCGTGGGGATCTCGGGCGTCTCGAAGCCGGGGATCTCCGGGAGACCCGGCGTCTCGCCCGTCGCTCCGAGCGTGTCCTCGGCCTCGCCGGTGATCAGCTCGAGCCCCGTTACGTCTTGCTCCAGGTCGGCCTCGCCGGTGGGGATCCCGAGGTCCCCTAAGTCAGTGCCGCCCGCGCACTGGACCGAGAAGAACGGAAGGAGGAACGCCAGCGCGGCCACCAGGAAGAAGGGCGACGAAAGGATCCGTCTCATGCGTGTACCTCCTGAGGTAGGTGGGGACCAGTTCAACCCAGCGAGGGGGCCGAGTCAAGTTCCCGCTTCGTCATTGGTTTCGGGGTGGCCGCGCTCGTGGTCGCCGGAAGTCCGGCCTCGCCGGAGGAGGATCCACGACCCGAAGGAGATCAGCGCCCCCGCCGCCGCCACAGCGGCCAGGGCCAGAAGGAGAGCGGCCTGGCGACTCACGCCGTTCCCAGCGCCCGCCGTCTGGCATCGGACCGGCGCTCCGCGTCCAGCCGCTCCAGCTCCACCCGGGAGTGGTCGGTGAACAGCATGGCCTCGGCGATGGCACGATGGCCGGCCACCTCCGAGATCAGCCGGTGCATCTCTTGGCACACCCGTCGGTACACGGGATGGCCCTGCGGCGTGGTCCTGAGCTCGATCACGTGCATCGCTTCCCGGGCGTTCATCTGCATCACGAACCGGATCCGGTAGGCCATCGAGACGGCGTACTGGGCGGCCTCGGCGAGTCCCGCTCCGGTCATCGTCTGCCACAGATCGGCCGATTCATCCATGGTCCGAGACCAGTCACCCCGGGCTCCGCCGTCCACGATCTCCGGGGGAGTCTCATACCCGTGCCGGGGCGTGAGCTGCTGCCATTCGATCGTGAGCGGACGGTGGCGCTGGAGATCGCGGAAGGCGCCGTAGTCGCACAGCACGTCGAATCGGTAGTCCGTGCGCTCGAAGGCCCGCCCCGGCTTGTGTCGGCGGTTGGTCCGATCGCCGATGTACGCCCGGAGAACGCGGATCCGTTCTTCCGCGGGCATCCGGCGGGCGACCTCGAGGAGTCGGTCGTCCGGGAGCTCGCTGGCCGCGTACAGGGCCGCGGCCACCACCTTGACCTCCCCCTCGGGATCGAAGTCGGCCAACACGACCTCCGGCCGGGTGTCCGCCTCGATACCGGCCAGCGCGTCGCCTGCCGCCGTCTCCACGGCCTCGCGGGTGGCGCGCAGGTACGCCGTCCAGGCGCCGCCGCGATCCGGGACGTCGACCCGGCGGAGGAACGCCGGGATGACCGCCCGCAGCTCGACCAGCATCAGGTCGGCGTAGCGACGAACCTCCTCCAGGGGATGGGCTCGCATCCGCAGCAGGAGCTGCTCGTACGCCTGGCCCGTCGCGTAGATCCCGACGTTCGTTCTCGTGGCGGCCGGAAGGAGGCCCCGGAGCGCGTCGCACGCCTTGGCCCGGATCGTCATCCGGTAGACGAAGTCGGGATCGGACGGGTCCTTGGGGTACAGACCGCGGTAGAAGGCCTGCATCGGCTCGAGCCATCGGGCATAGGTGTCGAAGGCCCGGTCCGCGACCTCCGCGAAGCGGCGTTGGAGGCTCGCGGCCTCGACCTCGGGCGGGACGAGGTATCGCCACCGGCCGCCGGGGCGGTCGTCGTACGGTACGTATCTCGTGGACTGCTCCAGGTACGCGGCCAGCCGCCCCCACTCCAGCACCTTCGCCAGGGGCTGGCTCGACTGCTCGCAGGCAAGGTGCACCCCGCCGAGCTGGGCCACCGAGTCGTCGCCGTAGTCGTAGAAGACCCGTCCGTAGAGCTCCTCGGCCCGTTCGGTGCCGACGTCCCACCCCGCGCCGCCCGCCTCAGCGTGTTCGGCGAACTCGTCGAGGAAGAGGCGCCGGAGCGACTTCGTCGAGCGCGAGTACCGCGCGAACAGCGCGCCCTTGGTCACCTCGGGCAGGTTGACCAGGGCGAACACCGGTCCGTCGAGGTTGGTGAAGAACGGCCGGAGGAGATCACGCTCCTCCTCCGTGAATCCGTCGGGCGCGAACCAGATGGCCACGCCGTCGATGCTACCCCGGCCGGATGACGCGGGGCCGTCAGTCGTCGTCCGTGGGGAGGGTGATCGTGATGGTTGGCTCGGGCGAGGGCCCCGAGGACTCCTTGACCCGGACGTTGGAGCCCGGCTGGACCTGGGTCCCCGGGGACGGGTTCTGCTCGGCCACGGTCCCGGGAGGACACTCGTCGGAGAACCTGGATCCGGTGACCACGAAGTCGAGCCCTTCGCCCTCCACCTCCTCCTGGGCCGAGCCGAGGTCCTGGCAGATCACCTCGGGGACGGCCACGGTGGCCGGCCCCGATGACACCACCAGGTCCACCGCGCTGCCCGGTCTGGCCTCGTCTCCCGCCTGCGGGTCCTGCTCGAGCACGATCCCCTCGTCCTCGTCGCTCTCTTGGGGGGTGACGTTCCCCACCACGAAGCCGGCGTCGACCAGGATCTCCTCGGCCGCCTCCTGTGTCTCCCCCACCACCTCGGGGACGGCCTCCGGGGGCGGACCCTGGGAGACCACGATGGTGACCTCGCTCCCTTCCTCGACCCGCTCGTCCGCCGGCGGGTCCTGCTCGATGACCCGTCCGCGCTGGACGTCGTCGTTGAACTCCCGGTCGGTCTGCACCCGGAACCCGGCCCTCTGGAGGGTGTCCACGGCGTCCTCCTCGGTCTCGCCGACGACGTTCGGGACCGGGACCAGATCGGCAGGCTTGGGCAGAAGGGCACGGACCAGGAAGAAGGCCGTCAGCCCCAGGGCCGACAGGGCCAGGATCACGCCGAGGGCGATCAGCCATCCGCGGCGGCGCCTACCCTCGTCCTCCTCGCCGGGCGGCAGCCCGGTCATCACCGCGGTCTGGCCCGGACTCACCGGTCCGGTCACCACCTCGGTCTCCTGACCCCGCATGACCGGGGTGGCCAGGATGGGGAGTCCCTGCCGGGCCCGCTCCAGGTCGGCCCGAAGCTCCTCGGCAGTCTCGTACCGGTTGTCCGGGTTCTTGGCCATGCACTTCAGGACCACGGCGTCGAGCGAGTCGGGGACGTCTGGGTTGAGCCGGCCCGGGGGGGCCGGATCCTCCTTGACGTGCTTGTAGGCGATGGCCACCGGGGAGTCCCCCGTGAACGGGGCCTGGCCGGTGAGCATCTCGTACAACACGCAGCCGAGGGAGTAGATGTCGGAGCGCGCGTCGACGGTGTGGCCCTGGGCCTGCTCGGGCGAGAGGTAGGAGGCCGTGCCGAGGATCGCAGCGGTCTGGGTCAGCGTGTCCCCCGTTGAGGTTCGGGCGATCCCGAAGTCCATCACCTTCACCTCGCCTTCAGGCGTGAGCATGATGTTCCCCGGCTTGATGTCGCGGTGGACAAGCCCGGCGTCGTGGGCCGATGACAGGGCCCTGGCCACGGCCTCGGCGATCTCGGCGGCTCGCTCGGGCAGCAGCGCCCCCTCGCCGCGGATGACATCGCGGAGGGTGCGGCCCTCGACGTACTCCATGACGATGAAGTGCACGTCGCCCTGATCGCCGGTGTCGTAGACCGACACGATGTTGGGGTGGTTCAGGCCCGCGGCGGCCTGGGCCTCGCGTCGGAACCTGGTCACGAACTGCTCATCGCCGGCGAACTGAGGGGAGAGCACCTTGA
>JBOGWD010000499.1:0-2870 GCA_050693275.1 Actinomycetota bacterium
GCGCCTCCACAGGCGCCGACCGCCTCGGGTTCCGACCCTCGTCGGTCACCCGTCCGTCCTATCCGAAGGCGCGGGCCGCTGCGTCCTCGAGCTCTTGGGCGATGCCGTCGACGTCGTCCGGATTTCGGACGAAGTCCTGGAGGATGCCCCACAGACCCTCGCCGGTGGTCGCCCCGAACTCCGACGGCTGGAGGTCCGACATGTCGAACCGGAAGTTGCCCGCGTCGCTCGCGGCCACCAACGTCTCGGCGGTTCGCTGAGTGATCTCGTCCGGATACGCGGACAGGTCCACGTTCTGGTTGGGGGACAGGAATCCTCCCTCGCCGACCCAGATCTCGACCGCCTCCGGTGTGGCCAGGAACTCGAGCAGCGCCTTCCCGGCCTCGGTGTCCGTCATCAGCACCGCGACATCGCCGCCGCCGACCACCGCCGGCCCAGAGCCTTCGATCGCCGGGAAGTCGAAGAAGTCGGCATCGGTCCCGAGCTCGGCGTCGGTCTCGCCGCTGATCACGCCGGCCACGAAGTCGCCCTCGTACACCATGGCCGCGGCCGGGGGATCGGAGAACACCTGGGTGACCGAGGTGTTGAAGTCGGTCTGCAGCGCCCCGTCGGTTCCGCCCGCGATCTGGTCGGGGTTGCCGACGACGTCCCCGAACACGGTGAGTGCGTTCGTCACCGAGTCGTCGGTCCAGGGGATGTCGTGGTTGGACAACTGGTCGTACATGTCGGAACCGGCCGTCCGGATGTAGATATTCTCGAACCAGTCGGTGAGGGTCCAACCGTCACCGCCGCCGATCGAGTAGGGAGCTGTTCCGAAGTCGGCGATCGACTGGGCCGTAGCCTGGAGATCGTCCCACGTGCTCGGCACCGAGGCGCCGGTCTCGTTGAAGACGTTCAGGTTGTACCACATGGTGGACTTGTTGGCGGCCTTGAAGTAGAGGCCGTACAGCGTTCCGTCCACCGAGCCGAGGTCCTGCCATATCGGGGCAAAGTTCTCCGCCATCTCGTCCCCGACCACGTCATCGAGCGGCTGGAGCACGCCCTGGTCGGCGAAATCGCGAAGAAGGCCGGGCTGGGGCAAGATCGCCACGTCGGGCGGGTCGCCGCCCTCGATCCTGGGTCCGAGCACCGACGCGATGTCGTCTCCCGTGGAGGTGAACCCGACCTCGGCGCCCGTCTCCTCCTCGAAGGCATCGAGCACCATCCGGAACCGCTCCTGCTCCGGGCTCACCCACACGGCGGCCACCTCGATGCTCTGGCCCGAGAGGTCACCGGTGGTCTGCGTGCCGTCGCCGTCGCCGCCGTTGCACGACGCCGCGACGAGAGCGATCGCAGCCGTCAGCACCAGCAGGTGCCGTCGTCTTCTCACGTCCATCCCCTCCTTCCGGTCTCGCTTCCCGTCTGGGGGCGAAACGTGCGCTTTCCTCCTCCCCCTTGATCCCCTCGAGCGGCTTACCGCTCGCCGTAGATGCCCAGGCTCGTCTCCGCGTCGAAGAAATGCAGGCGGGCGGTGTCCACGGCGAGA
Source organism: Actinomycetota bacterium (assembly GCA_050693275.1). Lineage (GTDB taxonomy): Bacteria > Actinomycetota > UBA4738 > UBA4738 > CALAEC01 > CALAEC01. The sequence goes on from JBOGWD010000499.1 coordinate 1,526, forward strand.
TCGAGGGGCTTCCCCTCGGCGGCCTCGGTCCGCGGGTTGAGCTGGGCTACGACGATGGTCTTGGCCTCCTTCGCCCGCTCCACCAGGTCTTCCAGGGCCTCCGCCCCGACATCCACGGCGAGCTCCTTGGTGTCCTCCGTGAGGACGATGGGCGTTTCCATGGTGAAGTGGATCAGGATCTCCGAGCCCAGGGCCTCCCGGAGATCCACTGTGGCCCGAATCCGCCGGCCCTCGGGAGCCTCGGCCACGAACCCGGCGTCCTCGATGTCCTCCGGCCTGATCCCCAGCACCACCTTCTTCCCGATGTAGTCACGAAGCCTCGGTCGGCGGTCGATGACCTCCTTGTCGACCTCCAGCTTGAGGTCGGCGAACTCCGCGTACACCTTGCCGTCCGAGGACGAGATGCTCGCCTCGAACATGTTCATCGCCGGGGAACCGATGAACCCGGCCACGAACAGGTTGTTCGGATGGTCGTACAGGGTCTGCGGGGAATCCACCTGCTGGAGGAGGCCCTTCTTCATCACCGCCACCCGATCGCCCATCGTCATGGCTTCCACCTGGTCGTGTGTCACGTAGATGGTCGTCGTCCCCAGGTCACGCTGGAGCTTGGCGATCTCGGCTCGCATCTGCACCCGGAGCTTGGCGTCGAGGTTCGACAGCGGCTCGTCCATCAGGAACGCCTGTGGCTCGCGCACGATGGCCCGGCCCATGGCCACCCGTTGACGCTGGCCGCCGGAGAGGTTCCTCGGTTTCTTGTCCAGGAGCTCGCTCAGGCCGAGGACCTGGGCGGCCTCCCGGACCCGGCGGTCGATCGTGGCCTTGTCCACCTTCTGGAGCTTGAGGCCGAAGCCCATGTTCTCGTAAACCGTCATATGGGGGTACAGGGCGTAGTTCTGGAAGACCATGGCCACGTCGCGGTCCTTGGGGGGGACCTCGTTGACGACGCGCTCACCGATCCGGATGGTGCCGTCGCTGATGTCCTCGAGTCCGGCGACCATCCGCAGGGCGGTGGTCTTCCCGCAGCCCGAGGGGCCGACGAAGACCATGAACTCCCCGTCGCCGATGCCTAACGAGAGGTCCGAGACAGCTTTTGTCCCGTCCGCGTAGATCTTGGTGATGTCCTCAAGGGCGATCTCGGCGATCCGGCCTCACCCTCCCCAGCCTCGACGCCCTACCCTATGCCGACCCGGGGAGTTTTCGCCACCCGGCGGGCGTGCCAGGGTAGCGTCGCCCGGAGAGCAGCGGCCGGAAAGCCCGAGCTTCCGAGGAGCGGATGAAGAAGGCACGTAGGCTCACTCCCGAACAGCTGCAAAGCGCCGAGAGGAGCCTACGTGCACACGATCAC
>JBOGWD010000500.1:0-2254 GCA_050693275.1 Actinomycetota bacterium
ATCCGGGCAGCATCAACCAGACCATCGGAAACCAGATCGTCGTGCTTCCGAACGGGACGCTCGTGGACGTGTTCAACGAGATCCTGAACTTCAAGAACAGCGACCACGGGGCTCAGTTCGACTTCAATATCTCCTTGAAGCGGTCCACGAACAAGGGGACCACCTGGAAGCCGAGCGGTCAGCCGATCCGGGCCGCCAAGATGCTCGGGCGGACGCTGTTCACGCCGTTCCCGTTCGTTGGCGTCTACCTTCCGGACGCCACCGGGAATGCAACCCTGGCCGGTGGCAACGCCGTACGGAGCGGTGGGGACGTGATCCCGGAGGTGGCGGTCGATCCGAACAACGGCAACCTGTACGTCGTGTGGCAGGACGCCCGGTTCAGCGCCGCGGCGGCCGGCGGGTTCGGCGATCCGACCCAGCTCATCGACGAGATCGCCTTCACGATGTCGACCGACGGTGGGTCCACCTGGTCGCCGGTGATCAAGATCAATCAGACGCCGGCTGACGTCCTTCTCGGCAACCGGCAGGCGTTCACCCCGATGGTCCGGGTGAACGACGACGGGGTCGTGGCCGTGAGCTACTACGATTTCCGGAACAACGTGCCGGGTGATGGCGTCGCCTCCACCGACCTGTTCGTGGTGCACTGCCACGCGAACTGCTCGAGCACGGGTAGCTGGACTCCGGCGAACGAGGTCCGGGTGACGGGCACGCCGTTCGACACGGCCAGGCTGCCGTTCGCCAACGGGTTCTTTCCCGGCGATTACGTGGGGTTCGGGACGGACGGCGAGGACTTCCTGCCGTTCTTCACACAGAGCACCGCGACCGACCCGGGCAACGAGTACTTCTCCCGGGTGGAGGTGGGTTCGTAGCGCCGGCGATCGGTTCGAGGATGCGGCGGGCCGCCCATTCCGGCGGCCCGCCGTTCGTCCCCTGCTGATCAGGTCCCTCGCCGGTAGGCTGACCGGGCGATCAGCGACCATCAATCGCGGCGACGGTAGCGTCGGTCAGTTGGGGGACTTGTGTCCCCAACCGCGGGATGCTTCCCTCCCTCGCAGGGGCGATCAGCCCCGCCAAGTCGAACGCAACCGAAGGGGGCTGGCCATGGGCGGCAAGGTGCCAGAGCTATCTGGATATGCTATCGGCGACGCACTGAACGAGATCGGCGGATTCCTCACCAACGACGCGGTCATCACGGCGATCCAGAAAGCAACTGGTGAGGATGAAGTTTGGGGACGGATCGCCTCGCTTCCTCGTGACTACTTCTTGCGAAGGGAGATCGTGATCCCCGACCGGCTCGAGCTGACCCTCCAGCACGAGTCGTTGGGCGTGGGGTGGCTTGGCGGGCGTTGCTTCAAGGTCTGCCGTTCGGTCGATCCGGTCCCTCCTCCGCCAGACCCGACCGGTATCAAGATCTGCGTCGAGCTCTGCCTTCCCTGGCGAGGGGAGGGCCCTCCGGTGCCCCCCCGACCGGCCGACCGCTAGATCGGAAAGACCCAGGCCTGGTTGAACTTCTTGAAGTACGTGTTGAGCCGCGGGGCGGCCACGTTTCCCCTCCCTTCTGCCTTGACGAACCCACCCGACTCTGGGTGGACGGTGTCACTCCAGCGTCACCATCGCTGCGCCGGGCCTGCGCGATCCGGGTGCAGCTACGCGGTTTTCCCGGTGGCCTCCAATTCAGCCCCCATCTCCTGTCGGCGGGTGGTCTGCGTACCGGCCCGGAACAGCTTCACGTATGCCTCGAAGTCCCAAGTCTCGAGGAACCTTTCGGCGGCGCGCCTTCCCTCCTGGAACAGGTCCTCCGCACGGTCAGAAGAGAGGTCGAACTCGGTGGTCCGGACGCCGAGATTGGAGATGGTGATGGTGCGGACGAAGTCGCTCTTCTCGAGGTAGAGCTTGTCGTGCGCGTCGGTCATCGTTGAGACGAGGGCCATGAGGTATCCCAACGTCCTTTGGACTGGGCCCTTCTTCGGCTGAACCGCCGGACCGCCAACGATAGGTGCCTTCGGCTCAGGATTGACTAGCTTGAGGCCGAAGGTCGGCCACTCCGGGGGGCCTTCGGAGTCGAACAGCCAGACAGGGAAGTTCGACAGCATCCCCCCGTCCACGATGAGGTGCTCGCCGTCCGGGGTGGGCTGGCGCACCGGTTCGAAGAAGATCGGGATGCTCATGCTCATCCGCACCGCGAGAGCGATCTCGAGGTCGTCGGGATCGTCGATGCCGATCTTGGGGGCATCCTGCGGCAGCACCAGCAAAC
>JBOGWD010000501.1:0-1229 GCA_050693275.1 Actinomycetota bacterium
AGGGGCTGGCGGTGGACGCCCGTTCGGACATCTACTCCCTCGGCTGCCTGCTCCACGAGATGCTCACCGGCCGGCCGCCGTTCACCGGCGACACTCCGGTGGCGATCGCCTACAAGCACGTCAACGAAGCGCCCCGGCCGCCGTCCGAGCTGGTTCCCTCGATCCCCCACCACCTCGATAGTGCCGTCATGCGGGCGCTGGAGAAGGACCCCGAGGCACGGTTCCCGAGCGCCGAGGCGTTCCGCTCGGCGCTCACGCGCGGTGAGCCGGGAACCGCTACGGTTCCGATCGCAGCGTCGGGCGGCGACACGGACGTGTTGCCGGCGACCCCGCCGACCCCGGCCCGGGGCGCCCCGCCGTCCCGTCGCGCCCCGCCCTGGTTCCCGGCGTCGCTCGTGGCCGCCGCCATCCTGGCGATGATCGGGGTGCTGGTCCTCGCCCTCCGGGAGCCGGATCCTGCCGGGCAGGAACAGCCTCCGGCCGAGGAGCCCACCACCCCTGCGGCCCTGTCGGTGGACCAGGCCCTGGGCGGCTTCCAGGACCTCGTGGTGGAGGCCGTGGAGACCGGTCAGGTCAGCGAGGAGCTCGGCGGCCAGCTCCTGGAGGAGGCGGCCAAGGCGGCCGACGAGTTTTCGAACGGCGCTCTCGACAAGGCCCTGGAGCACCTGGCCCACGCCCACGAGGACGTCGACAAGGGCGTAGCCGAGAGGCAGGTCGCGTCGACCGAGGTCGCCGACACCCTCCACGGAGCTATCGAGACCGTCGCACAGGCCATGCAGGCCTCGCCTCCGGCTACCGTGGCGCCCGACGAGGGGGAGGACGGGGATGACGACGACGAGGGAGACGATGAGGGGTTCATCCCGCCGGGTCTCGAGAAGAAGGACGACAAGGGTAAGGGGAAGGGGAAGGGGAACGGCGGGGATTGAACTCCCCTCCCCTGCCGAGCCGATAGCATGACCCGGCGATGAGGAACCGCCCGTGACGGACGAGCGGCCCAAGCGGGTCCTGGCCGGACGCTACGAGATCGAGACCCTCCTCGGCCAGGGAGGTATGGCCAGGGTGTTCCGCGGCACCGATCGGGTCCTCGGGCGGACCGTCGCCATCAAGGTGCTCTCCCCTCAGTTCGCCGGCGATGAGCAGTTCGTGACCAGGTTCCGACGCGAGGCCCAGGCCGCCGCGGGCCTGAACCACCCCAACATCGTGTCGGTCTACGACACCGGCGATCAGGG
>JBOGWD010000502.1:0-1563 GCA_050693275.1 Actinomycetota bacterium
AGGGCGAGGAGCTCCATCCGGTCGTGGCCGAGGCGATCCAGGCCTCGGACGAGGTGGCCGCTGAGTCCGTGGTCGAGCCGGGCTCCAGGGCGGTCGGCCGGACCCTGAAGGAGCTCTCCTTCGAGACGGAGGCCGGGATGCTCGTATTGGCGGTGCAGCGGGGCCGCCGGTGGATCTACCGGCCCCGTCCGCGGCTCCAGCTCGAGGCCGGCGACCGGGTCATCTCGATCGGGCCCGAGGACGGCATCCCGGAACTCGAGGCGCTGGTCCGCGCCCCCGCCCAGACCCCCGCCGGCGGCTGAACCTGGGGCGCTTCCCCAAAAGAAGAAGACCCACTAAGGGCTCGAGCGCCTCTTGACGAAACTATTGGAGAACCTTAAGGTAAACTTGGAGGTGCGGTCGTCATGGAAAGGTTCGTCGGAATTGAGGAGGCTCGGGGGAAACTAGGCGCCCTGGCAGAGGAGGTCTCTGCAGGATCCGAGCCAGTCATCCTGTCCAAGCGGGGACAGGCACTTGCCGTGCTTGTCAGCCGGGACGAGTACTCCCGGCTGAAGACGGCGGCCACTCGCCTGGTCAGGGCCGAACTGAGTGAACGGCTCGTGCGCGTACGGGAAAGAGCTAAGCAAGCCAAGCTCACAGATGCGGACATCGAAGAAGCGATTGCCGCGGCTCGCTCCCTCGATTGATCTGGGCCGTTCTCGATACGAACGCCATCGTTTCCGGGATGCTCCGAGGTAGAAACCCGGGTCGCGTGCTTGAACTCGGAGTTCAGGGTCAGTTCGTGATGGTCACCAGTCGCCCGCTGCTGGATGAATTGGCTCGTGTGGTTCAGTACGAGAAGCTCGCACCCTTCTTCCATGACCCTCTCAGCACTGTGCTTCTCATTCAGTGCGAGCGTCCAGGTGGAACCCACAATCCGCGTGGACCTACTGGCAGACGAGCCGGACAACCGGTTGATCGAAGCAGCCCTGACCGCCAACGCTGACTTCATCGTGACGGGTGATCGCGAGCTCCTCGAGATGGGATCTTGTAACGGTACCCGAGTAGTCTCCGCCCGCGATTTCCTTACAGCACTGGGTCATCCGCCGCCCGGACGATGAGTTGGAACGCTAGGGCAGCCCAGAGGTAGCCTCAGCGCGCTGGAGGTCGGCGTCGCGGACGCCGCGGGGGAGGCCGAAGGCCATGTGCTCCTCCACCACTCTGACCTCCTCGATCTCCGGGGCGCCGTGGTCGCGGAGCCAGTCGAGCACCCGATCCACAAGCCACTCGGGGGCGGACGCGCCGCTGGTCACGCCGACGGTCTCGGCGCCCTCCAGCCAGTCCGGGTCGACCTCGGTCTCGTCGTCGATCAGGTGCGCCGGCGTGCCCATGGCCCGGGACACCTCGACCAGCCGGTTCGAGTTCGACGAGTTGTCCGAGCCGATCACCAGCACGATGTCGGCCCGCCCGGCCACGGTCTTGACGGCGTCCTGACGGTTCTGGGTGGCGTAGCAGATGTCGTCGCGCGGCGGCCCCTGGATGCTCGGGAACCGCTCACGGAGCACGTCGATGATCTCGTTGGTC
>JBOGWD010000503.1:0-4482 GCA_050693275.1 Actinomycetota bacterium
CGGCCCACCGTCAGCCGCTCGAACAAGAGGGCGCTGTCCACGAGACAGGCGTGGACCCAGAGCAGGAGGTCGGGATCCAGGGCGTCGTACGGCTTCCCGGTGGCCCGGTCGATGCCGTGGACGGCCCTATGGACCTCGTTGATCCGGTCCGCCGCCCAGAGCGCTTCCGTCCTGGTTCCGAAGGTCAGGGCGTAGGTGAGCGCGAGCGTCCGCTCGAGCCGCCTCCAGGGGTTCCGGTCGTAGAAGCCGCTCTCCCGAGCGCCGGCGATGACCAGGGGATGGGCGGCGTGCATCAACAGCGCCCTCGCCCCGCCGAAGAGCACCGTGGTCTCGCGGTGGACCCGCCAGGACAGGCTCTCCGGCCCGAACAGCCCCTGATCCGTCGTCGCTCGTCCGGCCACCAGGAGCCGATGCTAATAGCCAGCAAGGACGAACGGGCTCCGAGGGCCCGTTCCCGCCCGCGCTCCCCGGTTCGCGCTACAGAGTCGTGCGACGCCAGCGGCTGGTCCCGGCTCGGGAGACGAGCCAGACCAGCAAGGCGGCCACCAGGATCGAGGCGATCCAGTCCACGCCCGTGGTCTCCTCGAACACCGCGCCGGCGAGCCAGCCACCGATCACGGCTCCGATGATGCCCACGACGAGCGTGACCAGGAGTCCCATTCCGGTCGTCCCCGGGATCAGCAGCCGGGCCACGATGCCCACGATCGCCCCGACCACGATGTAGCCGAAAATCGATCCGACGTCGAGGTCGCCGCGATCCCCGCGCTGCGCGACCAGCGGCAGGGCCAGCAGACCGGCCAGTGCAAGTCGATGCGTCCTCATGTCGTACGCCCTCCTTCTATCGGCGGGCCTTTCGACTCGGGGAACCGTTACCCGCGCGCACAGCGAAGCAAACGCGGCGTCACTCCGCCCGGTAAGGACCGCCCTTCCCTCCGCGCTTCTCCATCAGGCGGAGGTCGGCGATCCGGGCGGAGCGCTCGAAGGCCTTGGCCGAGTCGTACAGGGACAGGGCCGCCACGGCCGCGGCCGTCAGGGCCTCCATCTCCACGCCGGTCCGGTCGGCCGCCCGGACCGTGGCCCGGATCACGACGCGGCCCGCCCCCGGCTCGGGCATGACGACGACCTCGGCGCCGGTCACGGCCACCGGGTGGCAGAACGGGAGGAGATCGGGGGTTCGCTTCACGGCCATCAGCCCGGCGATCCGGGCTGCCTCGACCGGATCGCCCTTGGCGGTCCCGGCCACCAGCCGCTCGATCGTCTCGGCGCCCGCGAGGAACAGGCACTCCGCCACGGCCTCGCGAGCGGTCACGTCCTTGGCGCCGACGTCGACCATCCGGGCGGACCGCTCGTCGCGCTCGCTCATCCGTCGTCCCTGATCAGCAGGACCGTGACGGCCTGGCCGGCCCGTGCCGTCTCCACCCCGACGGGGATCACGGCCAGGCCGTCCGCCCGGGACAACGTGGCCACGAGGTTCGACTGGCGGCCGCCGGTCGACGCGGCCAGCCACGCGCCGTTCGAGCGGCGAACCCGAACCCGGGCGAACTGCACCTTCTCCTTCGGCCCGGTGATGTCGGTCTCCAGGGTCGCCGTGATCTCGGGCCGAGCCCAGGACCGACCCATCATCGTCATGAGCGCGGGGCGGACGAACGTCTCGAACGACACGAACACGGAGACGGGGTTCCCGGGGAGGCCGAAGTAGGGCCGGCCGCCCACGACCCCGAAGGCCTGGGGCTTCCCCGGCTGCATGGCCACCTCCAGGAACGCCACCTCGCCCCGACCGGTGAACGCGGCCTTGACCGGGTCGTGCTCCCCTACGGAGACGCCGCCGGAGGAGAGCAGCACGTCCACCTCCCCGGTGGCGGCGGCCAGGGCGCGCGCCAGGGCATCGGGGTCGTCCGGGACGTGTCCGAGCGGGACGGGGATCGCCCCGGCCTCGACCACGCAGCCGTGGAGGGTGAAGGCGTTCGCGTCCGGGATCCGTCCGGGACCGAGCGGCCGGCCCGGCTCCACGAGCTCGTCCCCCGTCGACAGGATCCCCACCCTGGCCCGCGGATGCACCGCGACGGAGGCAACGCCCGCCGATGCGAGCAGGCCGAGGTCCGCCGCCAGTAGCCGCTTCCCCCCGGGCACCAGCACGTCGCCGGCCCGGGCATCCTCCCCGGCAGTGCGCACGTGCCGACCTCTCGGCATTGGCGCCCGGACCAGGACCCGGCCGGCCTCGGTCTCCGTCTGCTCGACGGGGACGATCGCGTCGGCGCCCTCCGGAACGACGCCGCCCGTGGGGACCGCCACGGCCTCCCCCGTCCCCACCGCCACCTCCGGCCCCGATCCCATCCGCACCTCCCCGGCGAGGCGGAGCGCCGCGGGCCGGCCCGGGGCCGCCCCGGCCACGTCTGCGGCACGCACGGCGAACCCGTCCATCGACGAGGACGCGAACGGCGGGAGATCGATCGGCGCGGCGACGTCGTCGGCGGCCACGCAGCCGTGCGCCTGGCGGAGGGGAAGCGCCACGGGGGGGAGGCGGCGGATCGCGGCCAGGGACCGGGACCGGGCCTCCTCCAGCGGGACCAGCGGCGCGCCGGTGTCCTGGTCGTGACCCGGCTTCACGGGTCGAGCCCGATCCATCGCTCGCCGCCCGGCCCGGCCTCCTTCTTCCACACCGGGACCCGCCGCTTCACCTCGTCGATCACGTGACGGCACGCGTCGAACGCCTCCCCCCGGTGGGGCGCGGAGCACGCCACGACCACGGTGCGCTCGAGGACGTCGACCCGCCCGACGGCGTGGAACACGGCCACCCCCTCGAGGGGCCACTTCCCCGCGGCCTCCTCGACGATCTCGCGGAGGACCCGCTCGGCCATCGCCTCGTACGCCGAGTACTCGAGCCGTTCGACCCGCCCGCCCTCGGCCCGGACGGTCCCGAGGAAGACGACGGTCCCACCGGCCTCCGGCGATCCGACGGCCTCGAGCGCCTCCTCGACCGACGGCCGCTCTCGGAGCCCCGCCACGATCCGCGTCTGTCCCCCCGCCACCGGTGGGAGCAGCGCCACCTCGTCCCCCCGCCGGACGGGGTGCCCGGAGGGGACGACCTCGAGGTTCACGGCGACCTGGAGCACGGCGGCCAGCCGCGCGACCTCCGGATGGTGCTCGGCCAGCGCGTCGAGGAGGTCGCCGGCGGTGGGGGCGTCGCCGAGCGTCACGGTCTCCTCCTTCAGCCCCGTCCGATCGACGAGCCCCCCGAACAGCCGGACCCGCACCCTCATCCGGCACCTCCGTCGAGCCAGCCGCCGGGGCGGCCCGCGCCGGCCGCCACCAGCCCGGCCAGGATCGACAGGGCGATCTCCTGGGGCGTCCGGGCGCCGAGGTCGAGGCCGACGGGCGTCCGAACGTCGGCCACGCCGAGCTCGCGGAGCCGCTCGAGGTGCGGGCCGGCGTGCCGGCGGCTCCCCATGACGCCGAGGAAGCGGGCCCCGGCAGCGGCCAGCGCCGCGACGTGCTCAACGACGAGCGGTGCGTCGTGGTCGGTGTGGACCGCGTCGATGTCGCCCGCAAGCTCCAGCGCGTCGGGCGACGCCGCCACCCGGCCGGCTGCCTCCTTGTGCTCCGCCGTCATGCGCTCGGTCCGCGTCTCGACCAGCGCGGTGTCGTACCCGAGGTCACTGCCCCACCGAAGGAGCCACAGCGCCACCGGCGTCGCTCCGAGCACGACCAGCGTCGGGCGGGGTCCCCGGGGCTCCAGGAAGACCTCGACCGACCCGAGCTCGTGCTCATACGTTCGCGTCGACGGCTCGCCCGCGTCGAGGACGGCCGGCGCGTCGGCCGCAGCGCCCCGATCGAACTCGGCGCACCCCAGGGTCCCCTCCAGCGGGCCGGACCGCCCCACCACCAGCTTCTGGCCCGGACGGCACGGCGGATCTCCGTGCACGCGAACGGCCGTGGCCACCACCACCGGCTCGGTGCGGGGGCCCTCCGGCTCGTTCGGGACGTGGACCGTCCGGCCGGAGAGGAGCTCGAGCGCGTGGGGCAGCACCGGCAGCACGGCCCGGAGGCCATCCTCGGCCCCGGTGGGACTCCCGGGAAGGTTCAGGACCAGCGCGCCGCCGATCGTCCCCGCCACGGCGCGGGAGAGGTCGGCCAGCGGGGTCGACGCTCGCCCGGCGGCCCGCATCGCCTCGGCCAGGCCCGGGGCCTCCCGGTCGATCACGGCCCGCGTGGCCTCCGGCGTCACGTCCCGCGGTCCGAACCCCGTCCCTCCCGTGGTCACCACGAGCGCCGCGGCCCCGGCGAGCTCCCGGATCGCTCCCTCGATGCGGCCCGGGTCGTCCGGCACCACCTCGCGGCGGGCCACCTCGTAGCCGGCCGATCCGAGGACATCCGCCACCGCCCGGCCGGAGGCGTCGTCGCGCACCCCCTCGGCCACGCCGTCGCTCACGGTGAGCACCGCCGCCCGGGGCCGGTCCATGGCCCGATGCTACCGGCCGGCCG
>JBOGWD010000504.1:0-1455 GCA_050693275.1 Actinomycetota bacterium
TTCATCTCCCCGCCGAGGACCTCCGGGTGCTCCGCACCGCCGAACCCCCGCCGCACCACGAAGCCGCCTCCCGCCCCGTCATCCCCTCCTCCACCTGAGGAAGCAAGCGACGCGGCATTCCTCCGAAACGGTTGACGGGCTATGCACAGGCTTGATCGGAGGAACCCGATTGAACCCGATCGGCGAGGCCGTCGACTCCCCAACCTCCGCCATCCATGCACAACGCGGGTCGAACCGCCCACCAGTGCCCAGCGAATGGATGACAGAGCCGACGCGTGAAAGGCGGCCACGATGAAACGGACCGTTCTCAATAAAGCTCGAGGGCTGTCAGTGACCGCGGTGGTCCTCCTCGGCGTCATCGTCTTCGGGCCCAGCGCCGTCGCTCACCCTCCCGACGACCCCTTCGACGACACCATCTTCGCCCCCATCGGTCCAGGCGGGTTCCCGATGCGCCTGGACACGACGGCGACGGGGCTGACCGCGCCACTCAAGGGGGTCGTCGCCCCCGGCCAGCCGAGCCGCATCTACGTGGTCGACCAGCCCGGCGTGGTCTGGGCGATCGACCTGGGGACGGGCGCGAAGAGCGTGTTCCTGGACGTGACGTCGAGGATCGTCACTCTCGGCGTCTTCGGCTCGGGCACGTTCGACGAGCGCGGCCTCCTCGGCCTGGCCTTCCACCCGGACTACGCCACGAACGGGAGGGTCTACACGTACACGTCGGAGCCGGAGGCAGGGCCTCCGACCTTTGCCACGACGCTGCCTCCGGGGACGCCGCCGGACCACCAGAACGTCGTCGCCGAATGGCGGGTTCCGGATCCCGCCGACCCGGCGTCGGTCGTCGACCCCGCCAGCCGGCGCGAGCTGATCCGGGTCGACTGGCCGGAGTTCAATCACGACGGCGGGGACCTGGCCTTCGGGCCCGACGGGATGCTCTACGTCTCGATGGGCGACGGAGGCGGCGCGGACGACCAGGGTGTCGGGCACGTCGGGCCCATTGGCAACGCCCAGGTCCTCACGAACCCCCTCGGAAAGATCCACCGCATCGACGTGGACGGCTCCGACTCCGCCAACGGACAGTACGGGATCCCGGCAGACAACCCTTTCGTCGGCACCCCCGGCGCCGTGAAGGAGATCTTCGCCTTCGGCTTCCGGAACCCCTATCGGTTCTCCTTCGACCGGGCCACGGGCAACCTGTTCGTCGGCGACGCCGGGCAGAACGACCTCGAGGAGGTCGACCTCGTCGTCAGGGGCGGGAACCACGGCTGGGCGACGAAGGAGGGCACCCTGTTCTTCTTCAACAACGGCGAGGCGGAGGGTTTCGCGAGCCGGACGGACAACGGCCTCGTGCCCCCGGGCGTGATCGATCCGATCGCCCAGTACGACACCCACCACGAGGGACACGCCGTCGTGGGGGGCTTCGTCTACCGCGGGAGCGAGAGCCCGCAGCTCAGGGGG
>JBOGWD010000505.1:0-1604 GCA_050693275.1 Actinomycetota bacterium
TCGCGCGTCATAAGTTCCTTGACATGACACGATGGGCATGCGATCATGACGCATGGCGTCTTCGGCCGGCGGTGTGCAGCTCCGGGACGAGGAGCAGGCGACGCTGATCAGCTGGACGCGCTCCTCATCGGTGTCGGCCGGCGAGGCGCTGCGGGCGCGGATCGTGCTTGCGGCGGCGGGCGGTGAGGGCACCTCGGAGATCGCCAGGCGGCTCGGGGTGTCCCGTCCCACGGTGATCACCTGGCGAGAGCGGTACCGGCGCGGCGGGATCGACGCGCTTTCGGACGCACCGCGCTCGGGGCGACCCAAGACCGTGGACGAGGCCACGATCGTGGCCCGGACCCTGGAGCCTCCGCCCAGGCGGCTGGGCGTGACGCACTGGTCCACCCGGCTGCTCGCCTCCGAGCTTGGGGTCGGCGATGCGACCGTGGCCCGGTGCTGGAGGCGCTTCGGGCTGCAGCCGTGGCGGCGGGAGACGTTCAAGTTCTCCACCGATCCCGAGCTGGAGGCCAAGGTCCGCGACGTCATCGAGCTCTACCTGGATCCGCCGGAGAAAGCCATCGTGCTGTGCGTGGACGAGAAGAGCCAGATCCAGGCGCTGGATCGCACCGCACCGATCCTGCCCTTGCGGCCCGGCCTGCCGGAGAAGGCCACCCACGACTTCGTCCGCCACGGCACCACTACGCTGTTCGCCGCGCTCGAGGTCGCCACGGGCAAGGTGACCGACGCCTGCTACGACCGACACCGCCACGAGGAGTTCCTGGACTTCTTGAAGAAGGTGGCCCGCACCTACCCTCGGCGCGAGCTGCACCTGGTGGTGGACAACTACCGAACCCACAAGCATCCGGACGTCGAGGCCTGGCTGGCCAAGCACCCCCGGATCGTGCTGCACTTCACCCCGACCTCGGGCTCGTGGCTCAACCTGGTGGAGGTGTTCTTCGGGATCATCACCCGCCAGGCCATCCGTCGTGGCACCTTCAAGAACGTGAAGGACCTCGTCGCCGCGATCCGCCGATTCATCGACGGGTGGAACGACCGCTGCCACCCGTTTGCCTGGACGAAGACACCGGACGAGGTGCTCAGGCACGCCCGGATTCGTCAAACGACTTCAGACGCGAGGCACTAGAAGCCGAGCGATGAGGCCCGCCAGGCGACCAGGGCGGCCGCGCCGGCCACCAGCATCGTCAGGCCGGCCGCGCTCGAGACCGCCCGCGACCCCCGGCGGCCCAGGCCCTCGACCGCGAAGCCGGCCAGCACGCCCGCCACGAGCCCTCCGATGTGGGCCAGGTTGTCGATCCCTGGGACGGCCAGCCCGAAGACGAGGTTGATGCCCACGAGCATGAGCGCCCACTGCACGTTGGCCCGGGCCATCGATAGCGACCGCCGCCGGAGGTTGAAGGCGAGCCAAACGCCGAGCATCCCGAACACGGCCCCCGAGGCTCCGACGGCGGCCACGCCCGGCGGACCGAAGGCGAATGAGGTCGCGCTGGCGCAGAACCCTGTGACGAGGTACAGGGTGACCATCCGGGCGCTGCCGAGCGATCCCTCGACGAGGCTCCCGAAGATGTAGAGGCCGAACGAGTTCAGCGCCACGTGGAGCACGC